>JBDTSN010000052.1:0-8644 GCA_039931145.1 Burkholderiales bacterium
CTCACGTTTCGCTTCGTCTCGAACGTCGACGCCACCGATCTTGCCGAAGCGACGCGTGACCTAGCGGCCGACGAGACGCTGTTCATCGTCTCGTCCAAGACCTTCACGACGCAGGAGACGATGACGAACGCGCATTCGGCGCGCGACTGGGCGCTTGCCGCGCTCGGAGGCGATGCAAGCGCGGTGGCGAAGCACTTCGTCGCGGTGTCGACGAACGCAGATGCGGTGACCAAGTTCGGCATCGCCACCGACAACATGTTCGGCTTCTGGGACTGGGTAGGCGGGCGCTATTCAATGGATTCGGCCATCGGCCTGTCGACGATGCTCGCGATCGGCGCCGACAACTTCCGCGACATGCTCGCCGGCTTTCACGCGATCGACGAGCACTTCCGTAGCGCGCCCTTCGATCGCAACCTGCCGGTGTTGATGGCGCTCATCGGCGTCTGGAACAACAATTTCCTTGGTGCGCAGACGGTCGCCGTGCTGCCCTACGAGCAGTATCTGAAGCGCTTCCCGGCCTATCTGCAGCAGCTGACGATGGAGAGCAACGGCAAGCACGTGCGCATCGATGGTGCGGCGGTCGGCTGCGAGACTGGCCCCATTTATTGGGGTGAGCCGGGAACGAACGGGCAGCATTCGTTTTATCAGCTGATCCATCAGGGAACGCGGTTGATCCCGTGCGACTTCATCGCGTTCGGTGAATCGCTCAACCCACTCGGCGAGCATCACGACTTGCTGCTCGCCAACGTGCTCGCGCAGGGGGAGGCGCTCGCGTTCGGCAAGACGGCCGACGCGGTGCGCGCCGAGGGCACGCCCGAATGGCTCGTGCCGCACCGTGTGTTCGAAGGCAATCGGCCGTCGAACACGCTGCTGCTCGAGCGCTTGACGCCCGCCGCGCTCGGCAAGCTCGTCGCGCTTTACGAACACAGCGTCTTCACGCAGGCCGCGATCTGGGACATCGATCCGTTCGACCAATGGGGTGTCGAGCTCGGCAAGGTGCTCGCCAAGCGGATCGTCCCCGAGTTCGACAACCAGGAAGCACCGGCGCACGACAGTTCAACCAATGCCCTGATCCGCCGCGTCCGCAAGCTACGCGGCAAAGGGTAGTTGCGCCGCAAAACACGACTTCGACCAAAAAGGGAGCTCAAGCCATGCAACTCGGAATGATCGGCCTCGGCCGCATGGGTGCGAACATGGTGCGGCGGCTGCTGCGCGACGGGCATGAATGCGTCGTGCACGATCGCTCGCCCGACGCGGTGCAGGTGCTCGTCGCCGATAAGGCGGTCGGCGCCGCGTCGCTCGCCGAACTCGTCTCCACGCTCAAGGCGCCGCGCGCGGTCTGGCTGATGGTGCCGGCGGCGGTCGTCGATTCGGCGATCAACGAGCTCGCACCGCTCCTGTCGCCGGGAGACGCAATCATCGATGGCGGCAACTCGTACTACGTCGATGACATCCGGCGCGCAAAGACACTCTCGGCTCAACGCATCGACTATCTCGATGTCGGCACAAGCGGCGGCGTGTGGGGCCTCGAGCGCGGTTACTGCATGATGATCGGCGGGCCGGATGCGACGGTGAAGCGGCTCGATCCGATCTTCAAGACGCTCGCGCCCGGCATCGGGGATATCGATCGCACTCCCGGGCGCGAAGAGGCGGGCGGCACGTCCGAGCAGGGGTATTTGCACTGCGGTGCGAGCGGCGCTGGGCACTTCGTGAAGATGGTCCACAACGGCATCGAGTACGGCTTGATGGCGGCGTATGCCGAGGGCTTGTCGATCCTGAAGGCAGCCAACATCGGCAAGTCCGAGCACGCGCAGGACGCCGAGACGACGCCGTTGCGCGACCCCGAGCATTACAAGTACGACCTCGACCTGCCGGCGGTTGCCGAGGTCTGGCGGCGCGGCAGCGTGATCTCGTCGTGGCTGCTCGACCTGACGGCCGCCGCGCTCGTCACCGACCCGGCACTCGGCGGCTTTGCCGGCCACGTTTCGGATTCGGGCGAAGGGCGCTGGACGATCAAGGCGGCGATCGACACCGCAGTGCCAGCGCCAGTCCTGACGACGGCCCTCTACGAGCGATTTGCGTCACGCGGCGAAGCCGAGTTCCAGAACCGGCTGTTGTCGGCGATGCGATTCGGCTTCGGCGGCCATCTCGAAAAGCACGGCGGCAAATGAAGCCGAGGGCCGCGCGATGACGAAGCCCGTGGGTCAACCCGCCGATGCGCTCGTCTTCTTCGGCGCGACCGGCGACCTTGCATACAAGAAGATCTTTCCGTCGCTGCAGTCAATGGTCAAGCGCGGTCACCTCGACGTGCCGGTGATCGGTGTCGCTAAGGCTGGCTGGACGCTCGATCAGTTGCTCGAGCGCGCACGCGACAGCGTTGAGAAGCATGGCGGGCTCGATGCAAAGGCGTTTGACAAGCTCAGCGGCCTGCTGCGCTACGTCGACGGCGACTATGCCGACGCCTCGACCTTTAAAGCCTTACGCAAGCAGCTCGGCGATGCCAAGTGCCCGGCGCACTACATGGCGATTCCGCCGGTGCTCTTCGCGTCGGTCGTCGAGCAACTCGCGAAGGCAGGCTGCACGGAGGGCGCGCGCATCATCGTCGAAAAGCCCTTCGGCCACGACCTTGCGTCGGCGCGCGCGTTGAACCGCGTTCTGCTCAAGAGCTTCGACGAAGCGCATATCTTCCGAATCGACCACTACCTCGGCAAGAACCCGGTGCACAACATGCTGCACTTCCGGTTCGCGAACAGTTTTCTCGAGCCGTTCTGGAACCGCGATCATGTCGAAAGCGTCCAGATCACGATGGCCGAGGCGTTCGGCGTGCAGGGCCGCGGCGCGTTCTACGACGCGACCGGCACGACGCGCGACGTGGTGCAGAACCATCTCTTCCAGTTGTTGACGAACTTGACGATGGAGCCACCGGTGCGCACCGACAGCGAGTCGATTCGGGAGGAAAAGGTCAAGGTGCTGAAGGCGATGCAGTCAGTCGGCGCGGATGACATCGTGCGCGGCCAGTTCGTCGGCTACCTGCGCGAGCCGGGTGTCGCGCAAGCGTCGAAGACCGAGACCTTTACCGCGCTGCGGCTGACCATCGACTCCTGGCGTTGGCAGGGCGTGCCGTTTTTCATCCGCGCCGGAAAGAGCCTGCCGGTGACGTGCACCGAGGTGCTCGTGCGGCTGCGTCGATCGCCCTCGTTCTATTCGGCGCACAACACGACGCCGAATCATGTGCGCTTTCGGATCAGCCCCGAGATCGCGATTGCAATCGGCATGAACGTCCTCTCGCCGCAGGACGAAAGCGTGAGCCTGCCCGCGGAGATGACGGCAAGCCGACACCCCGGCGCGCAGGAGATGGACGCCTACGAGCGCGTGCTCGGCGATGCGATGCGCGGTGACGCGACGCTCTTCGCGCGCGAGGACTATGTCGAGGAAGCGTGGCGGATCGTCGATCCGGCGCTCAAGGCCGACACGCCGGTGAACCTCTACCAGCCGGGCACCTGGGGGCCGGGCGAGGTCGAGACCGTCTCGCCGCCCGGCGGCTGGCACGATCCGCGGGTCGAATGATGGAAGTCGAGGTGCTGGCCGACGCGGACGCTGTCGCGGCGCGCGCCGCCGCGTTCATCGCCGCCGAGGCGCGCGCTGCGGTGCAGGCACGTGGCGCTTTCACATTCGCCGTCAGCGGGGGGCGTACGCCGTGGCAGATGCTGCGCCATCTGGCCGTTGAAGACGTGCCGTGGGCGAAGGTGCAACTGTTCCAGGTTGATGAGCGCGTCGCGCCAGCGGGCGATGCGGACCGCAACCTCACGCACATCCGGGAGACGCTGCTCGCGCACGTGCCGTTGCCGCCGGCGCAGGTGCACGCGATGCCGGTCGAAGCGGGCGATCTGGACGCCGCGGCGCGCGACTACGCGGCGCAGTTGTGCGCTGCCGCTGGTTCGCCGCCGGTGCTCGATCTGGTGCATCTCGGGCTCGGCGCGGACGGCCACACCGCATCACTCGTGCCAGGCGATGCGGTGCTCGGTGTCACCGATGACCATGTCGCGCTCACCGCACCGTACATGGGGCGCCGGCGCATGACGCTCACCTACCCGGCACTCGACCGCGCGCGCTGCATCCTGTGGCTCGTGACCGGCAACGTGAAGGCGGGGATGCTCGCGCGACTGCGGGCCGCCGACAAGTCGATTCCAGCCGGGCGTGTCGAGCAGCACCATGCGCGGCTGCTGACCGACCGTGCAGCGGTCGGTGGCTGAGCGTGGGCGCAGACGAACAACCGCTTGATCGTGCACGCGTTGCTCGCTCGGAGCGGACGTCCGAGATTTCGCAGGCCTGACGCGCCATGAGCAAGCCCGTCCTTGATACCGCCGAAGACAAGCGCCTCACCGAGGCGCGCGAGCAGGGCGTGGCGTGGCGCCGTTGGGGCCCTTACGTCAGCGAGCGCCAATGGGGCACTGTGCGCGAGGACTACAGCGCGGATGGCGAAGTGTGGGAGTCCTTCACCCACGAGCAGGCGCGGTCGCGCGCCTACCGCTGGGGCGAGGATGGCATCGCCGGCATTAGCGACGACCGCCAGCGCCTGTGCTTCGCGCTGACGTTGTGGAACGGCGTGGACGAGATCCTGAAGGAGCGGCTGTTCGGTCTCACCGGCCACGAGGGCAATCATGGCGAGGACGTGAAGGAGTGCTATTTCCACCTCGACAACTTGCCGAGCCACGCGTACATGAAGTATTTGTACAAGTACCCGCAACAGGCCTTTCCGTACGCTGATCTGCGGGCCGAGAACGCGCGCCGTGGCCGGCTCGATCCGGAATACGAACTGCTCGACACCGGCATCTTCGACGCCGATCGCTACTTCGACGTCTTCATCGAATACGCCAAGGGCGGCCCGAACGACGTGCTGGTGCGCATCAGCGCTGCGAATCGCGGGCCGGATGCAGCCCCGCTGCACCTGCTGCCCACACTGTGGTTTCGCAACGACTGGTCCTGGAAGCCCGACCAGCCAAGTCCGCGGATTGCGCCGGCGCCCGATTGCCCCGACGTGCTCGAAGCTGCGCACCGCGGCCTCGAGGCCTTCCGGCTGCACTTCGATACGCCGGAGCGCGTCCTCTTCACCGACAACGAGAGCAACGGCGCACGACTGTGGGGTTTGCCGGCGGCGGGCTTCGCGAAAGACGGCTTCGACGACTTCATCGTCCACGGCCGCGAGGACGCAGTGAACTCGGCACAGGTCGGCACCAAGGCGGCGCCGCATTACCAGCGCATGGTCGCCGCCGGCGAGACCTGTGTCGTGCGGCTGCGCTTGACGAGCGACGGCCAGATCAAGGATGCGCTCGGCCGCGATTTCGACGCCATCTTCGAGCGCCGCATCCATGAGGCCGATGCGTTCTATCGTCGTGTCACGCCGTTCGATCTGCCCGACGAGCTGCGAAATGTCCAGCGCCAGGCCTTCGCCGGGCTGTTGTGGAACAAGCAGTACTACCACTATGTCGTCGCGCACTGGCTGCGCGGCGACGGCAAGAACCCGCACCCGCCGGCGGCGCGCTGGCAAGGTCGCAACCACGACTGGCAGCACCTGGCGGCGAACGACATCCTGTCGATGCCAGACAAGTGGGAGTACCCCTGGTTCGCGGCCTGGGACACGGCGTTTCACTGCGTCGCCTTCGCGCTGATCGACGCCGACTTTGCGAAGGAGCAGTTGATCCTGCTGACGCGCGAGTGGTACATGCACCCGAACGGCGAGATACCGGCCTATGAGTGGTCGTTTGGCGACGTCAACCCACCGGTGCACGCCTGGGCCGCGATCCGCATCTGCCAGATCGAGCAGAAGATGACCGGTCGGATGGACATGGCGTTTTTGAAGCGCATCTTCAGGAAGCTGCTGATCAACTTCACCTGGTGGGTGAATCGCAAAGACGCGCAAGGCAACAACCTGTTCGAAGGTGGCTTTCTCGGCCTCGACAACATAGGAGCCTTTGATCGAAGCGCCGGGCTGCCCGAAGGCGGCCAGCTCGAAGAAGTGGACGGCACGAGCTGGATGGCGATGTACTGCCTGAACATGCTCACGATCGCGCTCGTGCTGGCGCGTGAGGACGCGACCTATGAAGACGTCGCGACCAAGTTCTTCGAGCATTTCGTCTACATCGGTGAAGCGTTGAACCGCGTGGACGCACGAGATGGCGGGCAGCGGATCGGGCTGTGGGACGAGACGCAGGGCTACTACTTCGACGCCTTGCTGCTGCCCGACGGGCGAAGCTTCAAGGTTGACGCGTTCACGATTGCGGGGCTCGTTCCGCTGTTCGCGATCGCGGTTACCGACCAGGAAATATTCAGCGGTTTCAAGGATTTCAGTTCACGCTTTCGCTGGTTTGCCGAGCATCGTCCTGAGTTGCTCGGCAACCTGGCCGATTTGACACAGGCCGGCGTCAACGCTCGTAACCGGCTTGCGCTCGTCGATTCGAAAAAGCTCGCGCGCATCCTCTCGCACGTGCTCGACGAGCAGCACATGCTGAGTGCCAACGGCATCCGCTCGGTTTCGAGGCGCCATGCCGAGCATCCGTTCAATCTTCAGATCGACGGCCAGACCTTCACGCTCGACTACGAGCCTGCCGAGTCGACGAGCGGCCTGTTCGGCGGCAACTCCAATTGGCGTGGGCCGGTGTGGTTTCCGCTCAACTTCCTGCTCATCGAGGCGCTGCAAAAGTATCACCACTTTCTCGGTGACGACTTCAAGGTGAGCGACCCGGCAGGCACGGATCGCGCTTTCACCTTGTGGCAGGTGACGTGCGATCTGTCGCAGCGCCTGATCAACCTTTTCGTTCCCGACGCCACGGGCAGGCGCCCGGCGCATGGGCGCAACGAGAAGTTCCGGACCGACCCGCACTGGAAGGATCTGGTGCTGTTCTACGAATACTTCGACGGCGAGACGGGCGCTGGCCTCGGCGCGAGCCACCAGGCGGGCTGGAGCGCGCTGGTCGCCAAATTGATTCAGCAGCACGGCGAGTACACGCTTGCCGGCCGGGCGCCCGAGGCGGCAGCGGATCAGCAGTTCGACGCTGGCTGATTTCGGTGTGCGAAGGCGGGCAGAAATCGATCGCGCCTCCCGCATAATTGATCCCGAGGCGCGACGCTTTCGGAGTGCGCCGCTTCACCCACCCCCCTTCAAGGAGAAACATTGATGATGAACCGAGTCTTCTCGCGCCTGCTGGCGCCCGTGCTGGCGTTGATGCTCGTCGCGTGTGCAACGCCGCAACCGGAACCGGTCGAGATCCGGCAGGGCAAGATCGAACAGATCACCGCGACGACGATCGCCAGCAACCAGCACCGGGGCGTGGGCGCCGTACTCGGCGGCTTGGCCGGCGTCGGTATCGGCAGCCTGATCGGCGGCGGCACCGGCCGCGACGTGGCGATGGTTGCCGGCGCGGTCGGCGGCGCGCTTGCGGGCAACGAGATCCAGAAGCGCGAAGCCCAGCCGGTTCAGGCGCAGCAGATCTTCGTTCGCATGAAGTCCGGCGTGATCGTCGAGGTGACCCAGCCGTTCAACCCGGCTCTTCATGTCGGACAAGAAGTCTTTATCCAAGGCAGCGGCGAGGGCGCCGTGGTGGTGCCTCGATAAATCCGAATTGGGGCGCGGCGCAGACTGACGCGCCGCGTCGCACCACGCGCCGCTACGCGTGTAGTGCGATCTCGCCCCGCAGCGAGTGCGAGAGTGCCGCGCTGATCGTCACATCGACCAGCTGGCCGATGAGCTGCGGCGGCGCAGCGAAGTTGACGCTGCGGTTGCATTCGGTGCGGCCAGTCAACTCACTCGCATCCTTGCGCGAGCGGCCCTCGACCAGCACACGCTGAACGCTGCCGACGAGCCCGGCGCTGATGCGCGCCGCGTTGACATCGATCACCGCCTGCAAGCGGTGCAGCCGCGCGAGCTTGACGGCTTGCGGCGTGTCGTCGGCGAGTGACGCCGCAGGCGTGCCGGGGCGCGGGCTGAAGATGAAGCTGAAGCTCGCGTCGAAACCGACTTCTTCGATGAGCGCCATCGTGCGTTCGAAATCGTCGTCCGTCTCGCCCGGAAAGCCGACGATGAAATCGCTGCCGATGCGGATGTCGGGCCGTACTGCGCGCAGCTTCCTCACCGTGCTCTTGAATTCGAGCGTCGTGTAGCCGCGCTTCATCGCTGCGAGGATGCGGTCACTGCCGTGTTGCACCGGCAGGTGCACGTGGTTCACGAGTTGCGGCACGCGCGCATAAGCTTCGATCAGTCGCTGCGTGAACTCCTTCGGGTGGCTCGTCGTGTAGCGGATGCGTGCAAGGCCCGGGATTGCCGCAACGAGCTCGAGCAGCAGTGCGAAGTCGGCGACTTCCGACGTGCCACCCATCGTGCCGCGCCAGGCGTTGACGTTCTGGCCGAGCAGCGTCACCTCCCGCGCGCCCTGTTCGGCGAGGCCGGCCACTTCGGCGAGCACGTCGTCGAGCGGGCGCGAAACCTCTTCGCCGCGCGTGTAGGGTACAACGCAATAGCTGCAGTACTTCGAGCAGCCTTCCATGATCGAGACGAAGGCGGTCGCGCCGTCGACGCGGGCCGGCGGCAGGTGGTCGAACTTCTCGATCTCGGGAAAGCGGATGTCGACCTGCGCGCGGCCTTCGCTGC
>JBDTSN010000053.1:0-8630 GCA_039931145.1 Burkholderiales bacterium
GACCGTCGCGGTGCAGAGCTACGGTTCGGCAGGCTTTGTCGCCCCGGGCTCGTTCGTGCTCGCGATGGTGTTCTTCGTCGCCTTCGTGCTGTACTACTTCATCAACTGGAAGTACCTGTCGCAGGTCTGGGGTCTGTCCTGACGGGAGTGTGGCGATGACTTCGGCCCTTGCACTCGCACCCCGCACGCCGGCCCGGCTTGCGCGCGACGTGCTCGGGCTCTTCAAGCTGCGCATCGGCGTGATGATCATGCTGACCGCGCTGGTTGGCTTCGCCTTCACGCCCGGTCCGGCGCTGAGTTGGGTGCAAGTGGTCGTGCTCGCGATCTCGGTGATGGTCTCATCAGCGAGCGCGGGCGCGTTCAACCAGTACGTCGAGGCGGAATCCGACCGGCTGATGACGCGTACCCGCAAGCGTGCCTTCGTCACCGGCGCGTTGCCGCACACGCCGGCGTGGCTCGTCGTGATCGGCACGCTGCTTGCGGCCTCGGTCGCATCGGCGTGGTGGGCGCTCAACGCCTGGGCCGCGCTCTACGTCTTTCTCGGCGCGTTCTTCTACGCTGTCGTCTACACCGTCTGGCTCAAGCGCCGCACGTGGCTCAATATCGTCGTCGGCGGCCTTGCGGGCAGCTTCGCGGTGCTCGCTGGCGCCGCTGCGGTGGACCCTGCGATCGGCGCCTTGCCGCTGCTGCTCGCCCTCGTGCTGTTCCTCTGGACGCCGCCGCATTTCTGGAGCCTCGCGATCGCGAACCAGGACGACTACGCCGCAGCCGGCATCCCGATGTTGCCGGTGGTGGTCGGCACGCAACGTGCGGCGCAGGTCGTGTTCTGGAGCACCGTCGCACTCGTGATCGCGTCGCTGCTTCCGGTGTTCTTTGGCGCCGGCACCTTGTACCTCGCGGGTGCGGCAATCGGCGGCGCATACTTTGTTCGCAAGGCTTGGCTGCTGGCGCGCCAACCGAGCCGCAAGACCGCGATGGCCTCGTTCTTCGCCTCGCTGGTTCAACTCAGCCTGGTGCTGGCCGGAGCGAGCCTCGACGGCCTGTTGCGCTAGCATCTCCGGCATGAAGACGCGCACCGTCCCCCGTGGTCGGGGTTTCGTCACCCTGCTCGCGATATGTCTGGTCTGCGTTTTCGGGCCGGCAAGAGCCGACGACAGCCCGGCCTCGCGCTCCACGATCGATCCTGCAGATGCGCTGCGCGTCAGCCAGAGCGTCGTCGGCAAGAAGATCGGCGACTACACCTTGCTCGATCGCGCTGGCAAGCCAGTGCGCCTGGCCGACTATCGCGGCAAGCCGTTGCTCGTGAACTTCATGTACACGGGGTGTTTTCAGGTCTGCCCGACGAGCACGCGCGCGATCGCCGCGGCAATCGAAGGCATGGGCCGCAGCATGGACCCGAGGCAGTACAACATCATCAGCATCGGCTTCAATCTGCCGGCCGATTCGCCGCAATCGATGAAGGCCTTTGCCGCGCAACAGCGCATCAACTTTGCGAACTGGGAGTTCCTGAGTCCCCATCCGTCGACCGTCGAAGCGTTGACGGGCGACTTCGGTTTCGCCTACGCACCCAGCCAGTCGGGGTTCGACCATCTGCTGCAGGTCACGGTGGTCGACGCAGAGGGCCGCATCTACCGTCAGGTGTATGGCGAAGAGTTCAGCGCGGATCAGCTCGCCGAGCCGATCCGCCAACTGCTGCGCAACCAGCCGCTGCCGCAGGAGCTCAACGTTGCCGATCTCGTTGATCGCGTGCGCATCCTGTGCTCGATCTATGACCCGGCAACCGGCGAATATCGCGTCAGCTACGCGCTCGCGTTCGAGATCGCAGGCGGCGTCACCTTTGTCATCGCAATGATCTGGTTTGCCATTGGCGAGGTGCGCGCCAACCGGCGCCTGCGACGCTCGCGAGGCGCTGCCGCCAAGCCGGCAGGCAGCGCAGCGCTGCCGCCGCGCGCGAGCGCCGAGCGATGAATCTGCGCGAGCGCGCAGAGCGATGAACCTGCGCGAGCGCGGGGGGGCGCTGTGGCAGCGCGCCGAGAGTGCACTCGACCGCGTCGTTGGTGGCGGTGCGCTCAATGCGCTGCGCCACCTCGGCGCACTCGCTTTTCTGTGCTTCTGGTTGCTCGCAATCAGCGGCATCTACGTCTACGCGGTGCTCGACACGTCGGCCGCGGGCGCGTACAGCTCGATCGACAACCTCTCCCGCGATCAATGGTTTCTCGGCGGCTGGCTTCGCAGCCTGCACCGCTATGCGGCCGATGCGTTCGTCATTACGATGCTCGCGCACCTGCTGCGTGAATGGCTGCTCGGGCGCTACAAGGGCTTTCGCCGTTTTTCATGGCTGACCGGCGTGCCGCTGCTGCCGCTCGCCTTCGTCAGCGCAATCGGCGGCTTCTGGCTGAACTGGGACCAGCTCGGCCAGTTTTCGGCGATCGCGACGGCCGAATGGCTCGACTGGCTGCCGTTGTTCGGCTCGCCGCTGACGCGCAACTTCCTCGGCGTCGCGAGTGTCAGCGACCGGCTGTTCTCGCTCTTCGTCTTCGTCCACCTGGGCGTGCCGCTGTTGATCGTGTTCGCGATGTGGTTTCACATCCAGCGCGTGGCGCACGTCGAGGCCTTTCCGCCGCGGCGGCTTGCGATCGCCGCGACGGTGATGCTCGTCGCTATCGCGTTCGCGCTGCCGGTGCTTAGCCAGGGGCCGGCCGATCTTTCGGTCGCGCCGGGGGCGCTCGCCCTCGACTGGTGGTTGCTCTTCATTCATCCGCTCGTCTATGCCACGTCTGCAGGCGCGGTGTGGCTGCTGCTCGCCGTGACGTTGATCGCGCTCTTCGCGCTGCCTTTCATTCCGCAGCCAGCCGCGGCCCCGGTCGCGAAGGTCGACCCGGCCAACTGCAGCGGTTGCCGGCGCTGCTTCGACGATTGCCCCTACACGGCGATCACGATGGTCCCGCACCCAAGTGGGCGTATCGGGCACCAGATGGCGCAGGTGGATGCCGATCTGTGCGCGAGCTGCGGCATTTGCGTCGGTGCGTGCCCGTCATCGACGCCGTTTCGCAAGAGCGCCGAACTCGTCACCGGCATCGACATGCCGCAATCGCCGATCAATGCCCTGCGCGAGCACATGAGAGGCGCGCTTGCGCGCATGCCTGAGGATCGCAGGAAGTGGGTTGTGATCGGTTGCGACCACGGCGTGAACGTCGATGCGCTCGCGGCCCCCGACGTCGCAACTTTCAGCCTGATCTGCACCGGCATGCTGCCGCCGTCGTTCATCGAATACGCGTTGCGCGATGGCGCAGATGGCGTTCTCGTCACCGGCTGCAGCGAAGGCGGTTGTTCTTTCCGCCTTGGCGAGCGCTGGACGCGCGAGCGCCTAGCGGGTTTACGCGAGCCGCATCTGCGCCCGTCGGTGCCGCGCGACCGGCTCGCGACAGTCTGGGCCGAAGCCGGTGATGAGGCCGCGGTCGAAGCGGCACTCGCCGCGCTCAGTCTGCGGGTATCGGGCGCGAAGCCGCCCACACATGCGAGACTTCGGTATGGATGAAACTCCCGCGCGCAAGCGCTTCTCCTGGATCGGTCAGGTGCTGCTGTACGGCGTCTTCGCGCTCATCGTCGGCGTGTTTTCGCACTGGCCGACCTACCGCCATCTGGCTGACGACGAGTCTTTGATCAAGCTGAGCTTCACGCATGCGGCGCAGCGCGTCGACGAGTGCCGCAAGCTCACACCCGAAGAACTTGCGAAGCTGCCGCCCAACATGCGCGCGCCGACCAAGTGCGGGCGCGAGCGGGCGCCAGTCGTCGTCGAGGTCGATCTCGACGGCAAGCCGGCGATCCGCCATGTGGCGCAACCTTCGGGCTTGTCGCGTGACGGTGCGTCGTCGGTCTACCAGCGGATGACGGTGCACGCCGGGATGCACCAGGTCGTGGTGCGGCTGAAGGACAACGCGGGCAAGGGTGGCTTCGACTACGAAAGCGAGAAGACGGTCACACTCGCGCCGGCGCAGATCCTGGTGATCGATTTCGATCCTCAGCGTGGCGGCATCACGTTCAGATGAGCGCGCACGTCTCCCCTTCAGCGGCGGCGCCGACCGGAACCAGGGCGGCAGCGGTACTGCCCCAAACGCGCAACGACGCCGAGTACACGCTCGCGGTGCCGACCGACGCCCGCCGCGACCTCGCGCGCGGCTGGCTCGCCCTCGGGCTCGCGGCGCTCGTGCTGTCGGGCGTGTTCTCGATCCTGCTTGTGCTGGCGCGCACGCCGGGCGTGAACAAGCTGATGCCGAGCGCAGATTTCTTTCGGGTCGCACTCGTCGTCCACGTCGATCTCTCGGTGCTCGTCTGGTTCATTGCCATCGCCGGGTTGTTGTGGAGCCTGATCAGCGCGCCGCGCGCGCTCGGCCTGGCCTGGGCTGCGCTCGGCTTTGCCTCAGTGGGCGCGCTCGTGATGGCGCTCGCGCCCTTCATCGACAGCGGCGAAGCGGTGATGGCCAACTACATCCCGGTGCTCGACGGTGCGCCGTTCATCGGCGGCCTGCTGCTGTTCGCGGTCGGCGCTGCGCTGCTCGTGCTGCGCGGTCTGTGGCTCGCGCCGCGCCTGGGCGCGAGCTTCGACGGCGCCGGTGCGCTGCGCTTCGGGCTCAACGCGAGTGTCGTCGCGACGGCGGTTGCGTTGCTTGCCTTTGCGTGGTCGTTTGCCGTGCTGCCGCGAACGCTTGAAGGCCGCGCCTACTACGAGATTCTGTTCTGGGGCGGCGGGCACGCGCTGCAGTTCACGTGGACACTGCTGATGCTCGTCGCCTGGCTCTGGCTCGCAGGGGCGTGCGGGGCGCGCGTGGCGCTCAGCCCGCGCGTCACGTTGCTGATGTTCATGCTCGCGCTCGCGGCCGTTTTCGTCACGCCTTACGCCTACCTGGCGCACGACATCGCATCGGTAGAGCATCGCAATGCGCTGACCTGGGCGATGCGCCTCGGCGGCGGCGTCGCGATTGTGCCGATCGCGCTTGCGGTCGTCGCCGCGCTTGCCGGTGCGTCGGGGACAACCCAGAAGACGACGCCGCAGACGCGGCCGTTGCGCTCGGCACTCGTCGCATCGGTGCTGCTGTTCGGCGCCGGCGGCGTGATCGGCATCTTCATCAGCGGCAGCAATGTGCGCATCCCGGCGCATTACCACGGCTGCATCGTTGGCGTCACGCTCGCGCTGATGGGCCTTGTCTATCACCTGCTGCCGCGCATGGGCTATGGCACGCCGCAGGGGCGGATCGCGACATGGCAGCCGGTGCTCTACGGCGTCGGGCAGTTCATGCACATTGTCGGCCTCGTCTGGTCGGGCGGCTACGGCGTGCAGCGCAAGGTCGCCGGCAGCGAGCAGGTGCTGCGCAGCACGGCCGAGATCGCCGGCATGGGGCTGATGGGGCTCGGCGGCCTGATCGCCATCGTCGGCGGGCTGCTGTTCGTCGTCGTCGTCATCGGCGCGTTGCGGCACAGGACTTCCTGATGATCATCAAAAATTTGCAACGCGGCCTGCAATGGCTGTTCATGCGCGTCGAGGCGGTTTTCAACGCGGCCTTCGGCGATCGGCTCAATCCGCTTTACCACCTCGGCGCGATCAGCTTCTTCCTGTTCTGGGTCATCACCGCGACCGGGCTCTACATCTATGCCTTCTTCGAGACCGGCGTCCCCGACGCATACACCTCGGTCGAGAGCCTGACGCACGGCCAGTGGTTCGCGGGCGGCGTGATGCGCAGCATTCACCGCTATGCGTCGGATGCCTTCGTCATCACGATGCTGCTGCACATGGTGCGCCATTTCGCGTTCAATCATTTGCGCGGATTTCGCTGGTTCTCGTGGGTGACGGGCGTGTTCCTGATCTGGCTCGTCTATGCGGCGGGCGTCACCGGCTTCATGCTGCCGTGGGATCACCTCGCGCAGTACACGATCGTTGCGTCCTTCGAATGGCTCGACTGGCTGCCCGGTTTCGGCGGCGCGCTGATGCGCAACTTCATCTACGCCGACAGCGTCACCGACCGCTTCTTCTCGCTGCTCGCGTTCATGCACATCGGCATCTCGCTCGTGCTGCTGCTGCTGCAGTGGGTCCACGTACAGCGCGTGCCCAAGGCGCGCACGAACCCGCCGCGCGTGATCATGACGAGCCTGCTCGTGACGCTGCTCGTGCTCTCTGCGGTGCGGCCGGTATTGAGCCAGGGCGGCGCGGCCAATCTTGCCGAGGCGGTGACGACGCTGCATTTCGACTGGTTCTATCTCGCTGTGCTGCCGCTCATCTCGGTCTGGCCCATCGGCCAGGTTTATGCGCTGCTTGGTGCGTCGACCGCCTTGCTGCTCGCGTTGCCGTGGCTGCCGCCGAAGTTCGGCCGCCACCGCGTGCAGGCGTTTCAGCTCGAAGTGCAGCACATCGCGGGCAGCGCCGAGCCGTTTTCGGTGCGCAGCGGCGAAACGCTGCTGGATGCGGGCCTGCGCAATGGGCTCGAATTGCCCTACGAGTGCCGTAACGGCGCTTGCGGGGTATGTATTTGCACGGTGCTGCACGGTGACGTCGATCACGGGCCGTACCAGCCGAGCGCGCTGCCGGATTCCGCTCGCGAGCGTGGCCAGGCCTTGATGTGCTGCGCGACGGCGCTCTCCGACCTCGTGATCGAGGTCGAGGCCGACGTCGAGGACGCTCGCAAGACGGTGCACGAATACAGCGCACGCGTCGAGCACATGGAACGCCTTGCGCCCGAGGTGATCCGGCTCATGCTGTCGCTGCCGGATGGCGAGACGATCGCGTTCAAGGCCGGCCAGTACATCAACATCCTGCTCGACGACGGACAGCGGCGCGCCTTCTCGTTTGCCAATCCGCCTCAAGAGCATGGGCAGATCGAACTGCACGTGCGGCGCATTCCCGGCGGGCGCTTCACGGGCGAGGTATTCACGACGATGAAGGTCGGCGACACGTTGCGCTTCGAGGGGCCGCTCGGGCAGTTCACGCTCAGCGACAGCGCGCACCCGATCTTGTTCGTCGCCGGGGCCACGGGGTTCGCGCCGATCAAGAGCATCGTCGAGGACGCCTTCGCGCGCGGCCTGACGCGCCCGATGTGGCTCTATTGGGGCGTTCGCAAGAAGGACGACTTGTACGCGCTCGAGCTTGCCGAGCAATGGCAGCGCGAGCATCCGCATTTTCGCGTCATCCCGGTCCTCTCGGAGCCCGAAGCGGCCGACAACTGGAGCGGGCGCACCGGGCTCGTCCACGAGGCGATGCTTACCGACTTTCCCGACCTTCGCGAGCACGAGGTCTACATCTGCGGCTCGGTCAAGATGGTCGAGGCCGCGGTGCCGGCCTTCATGCAGCAGGGGTTGGGTGAGGGCTTTTGCTTTACCGATGCATTCCTGCCCTCGAATGCTGCGTTGAAAGCCGCGCGACGCATGCCCTGAGCGCCTGCAGCGCGCCAGAGTGCATACTTGGGCGACGCGCGACAAGCGCGTCCCAGGGCAAACCGCGCCGCGCACGCCAAAGCATTCGGCCATCCGCCAATCACCACGCCGATGGCGCGGTCATTACACCGAGATTTGGTGTTAAGTTCAAACATGCATATGATTTGCATCTATTAATGGACACTGTATGGAACGCTTTCATGCCACCGCCGACCACACCGCTGCCGCGCGCCGCAAAGCGGAGATTGCGAGTCAACACGGAGCCTTGAGATGAGCGCCATCGAACAGGCAGCGCCGCTCACGCAGGCACTGCAGCAACCTTATCGCCACGGCTTCGTCACCGAAGTCGAATCCGACTCGCTGCCACCGGGGCTGGACGAGGACATCGTTCGAGCGATCTCGTTGCGCAAGCGCGAGCCCGAGTTCCTGCTGAAGTGGCGGCTCGCCGCCTTCGAGCGCTGGCAGAAGATGCCGCTGCCCGAGTGGGGCAAGCTGCGCATCGCGCCGATCGACTTCAAGGCGCTGTGCTACTACTCGGCACCGAAGTCGCACAAGGAGGGTCCGAAGAGCCTGGCCGACGTCGACCCCAAGCTGCTCGAAACCTACGAAAAGCTCGGCATACCGCTTCACGAGCGCGCTGCGCTCGCGGGCGTCGCGGTTGACGCGGTGTTCGATTCGGTCTCGGTCGGCACCACGTTTCGCGAGCAACTCGCCAAGGTCGGGGTCATCTTCTGCTCGTTCTCGCACGCGGTGGCGAACCACCCGGAGTTGATCGAGCGCTACCTTGGCACCGTCGTGCCGCAGGGCGACAACTTCTACGCCGCGCTCAATTCGGCGGTGTTTTCCGATGGCTCTTTCGTCTATATCCCCGAGGGCGTGCGCTGCCCCATGGAGCTGTCGTCCTACTTCCGGATCAACGCGCGCAACACCGGGCAGTTCGAGCGCACGCTGATCATCGCCGAAGCCGGCAGCCACGTCAGCTACCTTGAGGGCTGCACCGCACCCCAGCGCGACGAGAACCAGTTGCACGCCGCGGTGGTCGAACTCGTCGCCCACGACGACGCGTTCATCAAGTACTCGACGGTGCAGAACTGGTATCCCGGCGACGAGAACGGTCGCGGCGGCATCTACAACTTCGTCACCAAGCGTGGCGTGTGCGCGGGCAAGCGCTCGCACATCGCGTGGACGCAGATCGAGACCGGCAGCGC
>JBDTSN010000054.1:0-8548 GCA_039931145.1 Burkholderiales bacterium
GAGCGTCGCCAGGTGCGCGAAGCCGCCGACCTTGCCGTAGCGCCGCGCCGCGGCGTCAAAATCGAGGAAGGTGAAGGCATGCGCGAGCGCCGTTCCCGGCGCGATGCCGGCACGCCGCAGCAGGTTTTCGCCGACGAGATGCGGCCACGCGCCGCGCATCGTGCCGATGCCGAGGTTGACGCTCGGTTCGCGAAAGTGGATCGGCTTCAACTGCGCATGGCAGTCGGTCATGTGCAGCAGGCTCACGTGGCCGGCGCCGCTGCCGAGCGGGGGCAGGTCGTAGAGGCCCGCTTCGGCGGTCGCCGCATCGGCGCTCTCGTAGCGGGCCAGGCCCATGCCGGCGACCGCGGCGGCAGATAAGACCTGCAGGAACTCGCGTTTGCTCAGGCTCATGTGTGCGGCGCAAGATCGTTGCCGGAGCGGAAGTTCGACATCATTCGGCCCGCGGGACGAAGACGGGCAAGAGACCCATCAGGTTGATGTCGCCGTCGTTGAAACCGGAGCGGTCGCCGGCACCGCCGCGAGTGGCGCGAATGGGCCGCCCTGGCTACTGTGCGTTGACCGGCGATTGCGGGTCCAGCAGCAACGACATCAGGTCGCGCATCTGCGCCACGTCGAGGATCTTCTCGTGGCCGAAGCGGGGCATGTTGGAGCAGGGGACGGTTGCCTTTGCGTTCCACAGCCGGCTCCAGGTGTACTTGACGACCTCTGCTGCTGACGCCGCGTTCGGGTCGGTGATGCCGCGCGACTTCCCGTAGTGCAGCAGGCTCGGCCCGATCGTGCCGTAGGAGAGTTCCTTCGCGTCGAGCTGGTGGCAGTTGTAGCAACTGCCACCGTTGGCATTTGGATCGGTCGACTTGTCGTTCCAGGTCATGCCCTTCCCGCTTTGCGCGAGCTTGTCGCCCTTGCGCCAGTCACCGAAGTACTTTCCGTCGGCCGGCCATTCGATGCTTGCCTGGGCTTGTTCCATGATGCGCTTCTCGACGGCCGCCGACGGGGCCGCATCTGAAGAGCAGGCCTTCTGCATCTCGTCCTGCTCGAGCCGGCTCATCTTCGCGATTCCCTGGTCGCGAAACGATGAATTCATCATCTGCATGGTGTCGGCGTCGAGTTCGGCAGGCGACGGCCCGGTGGCGCAGCCCGCGACGACGGCGGCCGCGCCTGCAAGAACAAGGATCACGCGGGAGGTATTCATGTTCGGCTCTCGGTCGGATTCGGCGGACGGCGTTTGCCCTTTGGCGCGCCTCAACGCTTGATGGCAGGCGCGATCGATTCCGCACCCTTCGCATTGACGCCCATGTAGGTCGCTAGCGCGATCGTCGGCTCGGAGCCGAAGATCGGAAACGGGAAACGCTGCTGACGGAAGCAGTCGTTCAGGCGATGTTGCATGGTCCACATCTGCCCGTTGCTGACGCGATACGCGGGCCAGGCGGCGAAACCGATGCCATCACCCGGGTTGCCCGTCAGATCAGGGAGATCCTGCAGCCTTATGCGCTTGTCGGCGACGCCGTGGCAGGTGGCGCACGCGAAATCGTACGGCCCCGCGCGATAGAAGAACGCGCGCTTGCCAAGCTCGTAGCTGAGTTTTTCTTCTGGGTGACTTTGCGGCAGGTTGAAGCGCAGGCCGCGCGACTGCGATGCGACCCAGGTCGCGAGCGCCGTGACATTGACCTGCTCGCCGCGGCCGAACGATGTTTTCACGATCTCGGCAGCGTCGAAGCCCTGCAGCGACGCCATGCACGTCACGAGGCGTGACTCGAGGTCCTGCACCATTTTCGTGTCGGCAAAGTAGCGCGGCAGTTCGACGAAGGTGCCTTTCACGACGCCCGCTCCCCTGCCGAGGTCGCATTGCTCGAGCGTCGCGTTCTTCGGGCCGCGCGCCGTCTTCCAGAGGTTCTCGCCCTTCGCCTCATAGAGTTCGGCGGGGTTGCCTTCTTCGAGCATCTTGCGGTACTCGGCGATGCCTTCGGCGGTGGATTTCTGCGCCTGGGCTGTGCATGCGAAAGCCAGGGCCGCAATTCCGATCAGTGTGGAATGCTTCATCGTCTCCTCGTCGTCGCCCGCAACATGCAGTTGCTGGCAGTTGGGCGATGCGCCCGGATGCTTGTGCTGTGCGGGTCGGTCGAGGCCCGCCTCAGGTACGCTTCAGGCGCGCTTCAGGTGACGGTCGCCTCGTCGCTGCGCTTGTCGCCCTTGTTGTCGGTCCAGCTGATCACGATCTTGTCGCCGACCTTGCCGCTCTTGATGGTGAACTGCAGGAATGGGTTCTTCGCAATTGATGGGCCCCATTCGGCCGACATCACCGTCTTGCCGTTGTGGGTGGCCATCACTTCCTGGATGAACCAGGCTGGAACGACCTTGCCGGAGGAATCTTTCCGCTGGCCGGTCTCCATCTCGTGGCTCATCAATACGCGCACCGTGACTTTGTCGCCGGCGGCCTGGGCGCGAATGCGCATCGGGTCTGACATGTTCGCTTCCTTCCCTTGTTAGCAGTGCGTCGGGCGCGCGATCACCCTCCGCAACCGCCGAGCGTGACCTTGATTTCCTTGGCGGCGTAGAGCGCGCGGCCGTCGGCCATCATCGCGACTGCGTAGACGTTGGACGTCTGCGCCATCTTCACGCGCGTCGAGATGTTGGGCTCGATCGCATCGGTCAAATCGAACACTGCCGCCAGCGCGTTCGGGTTCTTTTCCACCAGCAGCAGCAGGCGCGTCGCGCCCGCTGCCGTCGTGGAGGCGCCGACCGGTACGACAGCGCCGTTTTCCGCGATGTCTGGGCCGGTGATCGTGACCTCTGTGCTCACCACCGGCGCGCTGCCGCCGAGCGCCTTGACGGTATCGGCAATCGACTTCGTCTCGAACGCCGCTTTCGGCCACGCCGCATGCGCGAGCCCGGGGAAGAAGCCGGCCGCGGCGAGCAGGCTCGCAACCTTGGCGCCCGTCACCAACATCTCGCGTCGGGTGTGTGCTGTCATATCGTCCAACTCCTTGGTTGCGGCCGGCGAACCAGCCCCTTTGCCACGTTGCGCTCAATGTTGGCGCAAACGCTTCCTTTTCGCACTACTCAACTTCCCCTACTACCCGTCTGGGCTATCCACCATCCCCCGATGCGGGAATAGACATGCGGCGGGGCGAAAGGCGCTAATGTAAGGGGTGACGCGTCCGCTTGCGCGACGCGTCGCGGCGATACCGCCGGGCCTGCGCGATCACTCTGGAGAGATGCATGAACTTCGACAAGGAATTCGACGCTTCGGGCTTGTCTTGCCCGCTGCCGATCGTGAAGACAAAGAAATCGCTTGCGGACATGAACCCGGGCCAGGTGCTCAAGGTCGTCGCGACCGACGCCGGATCGGTCGCCGATATGCAGGCCTTCACCGAGCAGACGGGACACGCGCTGCTGGAGACGACCACCGAGAACAGCAAGCACGTCTTCTACATTCGCAAGAAAGCGTGATGCACTTCAAGCGAACCCCGACGGAGGCCGCATGACGACCAAGAAAATGGCGATCATCGCCACCAAGGGCGCGCTCGACATGGCGTACCCGCCGCTGATCCTGGCGTCGACCGCAGCGGCGCTCGACTGGGAGGTGCAGATCTTCTTCACCTTCTATGGCCTCGCCCTGCTGCGCAAGGACCTCAGCGGGATCAAGATCAGCCCGCTCGCGAACCCGGCGATGCCGATGCCGATGCCGATGCCAGTGATTGTCTCGATGCTCCCCGGCATGGAGGCGATGGCGACGTCGATGATGAAGGCGAAGATGAAGAAGAAGGGCGTCGCCTCGCTCGAGGAACTGCGCTCCCTTTGCCTCGAAGCCGAAGTGAAGTTCATCGCCTGCCAGATGACGGTCGACTTGTTCGACTATCAAAAGAGCGACTTCATCGACGGTATCGAATTCGGCGGCGCAGCGACCTTCCTGCAGTTCGCCGGCGAGACCGACGTCTGCCTGTTCATCTGAAGGCGTGAAGGCGTGACGCCGGGCGGCATCGCCGCGCTTGTCGCGGGTGGCGGCTTCGCCATCGCCTTCGTCTTCGGCTACGTCGGTGCAAAGGCGAACTTCTGCACCATGGGTGCGCTCTCCGATGTCGTCAACATGGGCCACTGGGGTCGGCTGCGCATGTGGCTGCTTGCGGTTGCGGTCGCGATCATCGGTGCGACGGCACTGTCCTTTTTCGGTGTGGTCGATCTTTCGGCGTCGGTCACGCAGCGCCCGGTGCTGCCGTGGTTGTCGCTCTTCGTTGGGGGGTTCGCATTCGGCGTCGGCATGACGCTCTCGGGTGGTTGCGCCAACAAGAACCTGATCCGCGCCGGCGGCGGCAGCGTGCGCTCGATGGTGGTGCTGACGTTTGCCGCGATCGCCGCCTACATGACGCTCAAGGGCCTGTTCGGGCATTGGCGCGCCACTTTTCTCGATCCGGTCAACATCAACCTCGGCGAGCGCGGCTGGCCCGACCAGAGCCTCGCCACCATCCTCGCCCGGTCCGCCGGGATGGACCACAAAACGGCGCTCATCGGTACGGCGTGCGTCGTCGCCGCGGCGTTGCTGATCTTCGTCTTCAAGGATCGTCGGTTTCGCGCCAATCGTCTGCAGGTCGGCGCCGGCGTGATTCTCGGCGCGCTCGTCGTCGCGGGCTGGTATGTCAGCGGGCATCTCGGCTACGGCGAGAACCCCGAAACACTCGAGACGGTCTACTTTGCGACGAACACGCGCACGATCGAATCGCTCAGCTTCATCGCGCCGCTCGCGTACAGCCTGGAGTTGTTGATGCGCTGGACCGACGTGTCGCTGCAATTCACATTTGGCATCGCGAGTGTGATCGGCGTCATCGCCGGCTCCGCAGTCCACGGGTTGACGAGCAAGACCTTCCGCTGGGAGGGCTTTGCATCGGTGCACGATCTGCGCAACCAACTCTCAGGCGGCGTGCTGATGGGCTTCGGCGGCGTGACGGCGCTCGGCTGCACGATCGGGCAGGGCATCTCGGGGTTGTCGACACTCGCCATCGGCTCTTTCATCGCGACCGGCGCGATCGTCGCCGGCTCGGTGGCGACGCTCAAGTACACACTCTGGAAGGCGGAACGCGAATAGCGTCTGCCGACCGGCCGTCGCCGCGTGCCGCGGCAAGCAGGCAGGCTCAATCGCGCATAACCGCGTCCGGCGCCATCAGCATCGTTTCGATCGCCGCGCCGGCGCGTGCGCCCTCTCGTGCGTGCAGGTCGAGTGCGCGTTGTGCCAGGCGCGTGAAGTGCGCCTTGCCCTCGGCAATCGCGTGGCGCAGCGCGCGCCCGCCGTCGCCCGCGCGCCAGGCTGCATAGGCGTTCTTCAACGTCGGGAACAGGAGCTCGCGCACGCCGTCGTAGTTGGCGAACCAGACATGGATCGACGCCGTGGCATCGCGCTCCAGCAGCGTCGGCAGCGTGACGATGAAGTCGGCCAGTTGATCGCGCACCGCGCGTGCATAGAGGTCGCCGCGGCGGGTCGGCAGCGAGAGCCGCAATGCAGCCCACGTCGGGCCGAGCAGTTCGCCGGCGCGGTGTTCGCCGATCTCGTGCAGCACCAGCGCCTCGCCCTGCTCGACCAGCCAGCGCGGCAGGGCGGCGTCGAAGCCGCGCTCGAAGTCATACGCCTGGACGGCAGCGTGCAGTGCGCTGCCGGCGAGGCGGCGCAAGGCATAGGTCTCGAATTTCTCCCAACCCCAGCGCGCGATGGCTTCGCGCCGCAACACGATCGCCGGCGCCTGCGGCGTTGCGTCGAGTGCCGCGGGCGGAGCGAGCAGGCCGCGCGCCAGTTCGCGATCGGCGCTCAGCACAGCAAGGCCTTCGCGCTGTGACGTGCTGTGCAATTCGGCGAGAAAGAACACCGGCCGATCGCTCGCCGCAAGCCCCGCGCCGTAGAGCAATCCCGCCGGCAACAGGTGCCGGTTCATCGCAGCGACATCGAAGGCATCGACTCCCGCAGGCATGCCGGGGCAGGGCAAGGTGACGAAGGGTGCGTCCTCGAGCGATGACCAGAGCAACTCGCGCTCTGCTATCCAGGCGCCGATCTCTTCGCGCGCCAGTACGGCGCCAAACGGCGCGCCGCGCTCCCAACGGAAGTACTCGCGCATCTGCAGCAGATAGATGCACAGCGTCATGTCCGCGGCGTGGCGCGCATCTGCGATGTGGCAATTTCTCTGCACCGCCTCGACGAGGCGGGCCCGGTCAGCTGCGTTCAACTTCGGGTTCGAGGTTCACTTGCGGCGCGCTTGCGCGGTGCCCAAGCCGCGGTCGCTGCGACGAGGGGTTCCCAAGGCAGTTCGGTGAGGCTGGCGTGCCGCTCATAGGCTGATGCGACGAGCCGATGCACGTCGCGCTCGGCGACGCCGAGCACCTCGCGCAGCGCGGCAAGCCCACCACACTGAAGACGCATCGCCTGCTGGTGCATCAATGGCCGGCTCGGCCCGGGCAGGCGCAGCGCAAAGCGCGAGCGCTCGTGCATCAACGCGGCGAGCGTGCCGCAGTTGATGCGCGCGACGGGCGAAGTGCATTCGAGCACTTCCTGTTCGCCCCGCGTGCTGCGGGCGGCGAGCTCGCAACTCGCCGCGCGCGACAGCAACGCCTTGGCGAAGACGCATGCGTTCGCGCTACCGCTTGTGCAGCACGAAACGGGCGGTGCATCTTCCATTGCATTCAGGTCAAGGAGTGCGGCGCGGTGTCGGCAGCAGCGTGCTCGCGGCGTGCGCTGAGAGCGGGCTAATCATCATCGCCCTCACGGCGCGGCTCGCGCACCTGGCTCAACAGGTCCTCGGCGGCAAGCTGGTGTTCGCCGAACATCACCTTGATCAGGCGCCGGTTGTCCGCACCGTCCTGCGCGCGCTGCGCCTTGGCGAACACCGAGGCTTCCTTGAACGCGTCGAACTCGGCGAGCTTTTCGAGCTGCGCCATCGGCTTCACGTTGAAAACATAGTAGGGCATGACGATCGTTGGATTGTGGGTCTCAGACGTAAAACTTGCTCAGCTTGCGCCGCCCCGGCACCGCCTTCTGGATCACAACGCCGTGCACTGCTGACAGATCGTTCAACGTGATTTCGGCCCGGTCGGGGAAGGCGGGGTTGAGCACGCGCAGAGACCAAGAGTTGCCACGGCGGTGCAACTGGCGCAGCAGCCACTCGTTGCTGTGGCGGGCAAGGACGAAGGAGCCGTCCTTCAGCAGGCCGTCGATCTCGACGATGACGATCTCGCCGTCGTTGAATTCGGGCGCCATGTCGTTGCCAATGACCTGCAGCGCAAACGATTCGCCGCCGCTGCAGGCGCTGTCTTGCCCGGTGTCGGTGGGAAGCTGCGGCGGCGGCAGACTCATCGGGTGGCCTCGGCATGGATTTGCGCGCGTGGCACGCCGGCCGTCGCGAGTTCGGCCCGCAGCGTATCGACGAATGCGGTTGGACCGGCGATGTAGAACGCGCAGTCGATGTCGAACAGATCGGCGCGCATTGCCGCCGCCATCTCCTTTGCGCCATGTGTCGCATCGGCATCGTTCGAGAGCGTGACCTCGAAGTTGTCGAAAGCCTCCGACCAGGCACGGCACTGGTTGGCGAGAAAGTGGCCATCCGGCCGCGTCGCAAGCCAGAAGAGCGCAATCGACGGCGATTCGTCAAGCGAGAGGGCATGTTCGATCAGGCTGTTCACCGGCGCGAAACCTGTGTCGCACGCGGCGAAGACAAGTGGGCGCGGTGCGTCGGTGAGGACGAATTCGCCGCTCGGCCCCCACAGCGTGACAGGCGTCCCCGGCTTCAATCCACCGGCAAAGAATTGCGCGGCAATCGGGTCGGCGTCGTCGCGCGCAATGTAGAAGTGCAGGTTGCGGTCGTCGCAAGGGCAGCTCGCGATCGGGTGACTCGCGCGCATGTTCTCGCCATCGGCCAGGCCGAGCGTGACGGATTGACCGGCGAGAAAGCGCAGCCGGTGACTGCGCGGGGTCTGCAGGTGCAGCCGCATCGTGTCCGCGCCGAGCGGGCTCGTCGCACGCACCGTGGCGACGATCGTCTGCTGCGCAATGTCGCCCGGGCCGCCGGCTTCGAGCGTCTCGATCGTCAGCTCGCTGCTTGCCGCCGTGTGCGCGCAGGAAAGCACGTAGCCCTGGGCTTTCTCGGACTCCGACAACGGATAGTCGGACGGCATCGTGCGTGCAACCTGACCTGCGGTCACGCGCACCTTGCACATGCCGCAGGTGCCGTTGCCGCATCCGTAGTTGAGCTTGACGCCGGCGCGCAGCCCGGCCTCGAGCAGCGTCAGGTGGCCCTCGACCACGAACTGGTTTCCGCTCGGGCGCAGCGTGACCTGAGCCGACATCACCTTGAGCACGTCGTCCATGACGTCCAGTACATCGACCGGTTCAGTGGCCAGCGCCCGTGCCAGCCCGTCGTTCAGCTGGCGTTCCAATTCGAGCAACCGGGGATCGTCGGCACGCTCTCCCACGCGCATCGCACGCAAGCGCTCGCGCAGCGCGATGACGAGCGCGTGATAGCGCTGCAGGTGGCGTTGCACGTCGGCCAGTTCGCGGCTTTGCTCGAAGAGG
>JBDTSN010000055.1:0-8505 GCA_039931145.1 Burkholderiales bacterium
GATACTGGCCCGACAGCTTCTCGTGCGCGAGCAGGATCTCCTCGATCTGCGTTGGAAAGACGTTGACGCCGCGGATGATCAGCATGTCGTCGCTGCGACCGACGATCTTGCCCATGCGACGCATGCTGCGCGCGGTCGGCGGCATGAGGTGCGTCAGGTCCCGCGTGCGGTAGCGGACCACCGGCAGCGCTTCCTTGGTGAGCGTCGTGAAGACGAGTTCGCCTTCCTCGCCATCGGGCAACACGGCGCCGGTCTCGGGGTCGATGATCTCGGGATAGAAGTGATCCTCCCAGACGACCGGGCCATCCTTCGTCTCGACGCATTCGCTCGCCACGCCCGGGCCCATCACCTCCGACAGGCCGTAGATGTCGACCGCGTCCATGTTCGCGCTCGCCTCGATGTCGCGCCGCATCGCCTCGGTCCACGGCTCTGCGCCGAAGATGCCGATCTTCAGCGACGACGCGGTCGGGTCGAGCCCTTGGCGCGCCATCTCCTCGACGATCACCTGCATGTAGCTCGGCGTCACCATGATGATGTCAGGCTTGAAATCGTTGATCAGCTGCACCTGCTTCTCGGTCTGCCCGCCCGACATCGGGATCACGGTGCAGCCCAGGCGCTCGGCGCCGTAGTGCGCGCCGAGCCCACCGGTGAAGAGGCCATAGCCGTAAGCGACGTGCACCAGGTCGCCGGCGCGCCCGCCGGCAGCGCGGATCGAGCGCGCGACGAGATTCGACCAGTTGTCGATGTCGGCTGCGGTGTAGCCGACGACGGTCGGCTTGCCCGTCGTGCCGGACGACGCGTGGATGCGCATCACCCGCTCGCGCGGCACGGCGAACATGCCGAAGGGGTAGTTGTCGCGCAGCTCCGCCTTTGTTGTGAACGGGAACTTCGCCAGATCGGCGAGCTGCTTCAAGTCGGACGGGTGCACGCCGTGCGCATCGAACGCCTTCCGATAGTGCGCGACATTGTCGTAGGCGTGCTGCAGACTCCAGCGCAGGCGCTGCAATTGCAAGGCCTGCAGTTCGTCCTGGCTGGCGCGCTCGATCGGATCGAGTTCGACGGGAGTGGGATGGCGTTTCATGCTCTTGTCTCGATGGGCATCAAATGGCGGTATCGGGCAGCTCGACGGTGCGTTTGCCCTTGGCGGTGTAGGAGCGCCCGCGCATCAGCGCGACGCGCTCGCCGCGCTGGTTGGTGACGACGACGTCGTAGAGGCCGAGCCGGCCGAGCCGGCTCACCTCGCTTGCCTCGGCGACGAGCACGTCGCCCTCGCGCGCCGGCGCCATCAGCTCGATCGCCAGGCTAGACGCGACGGTGAGTTCGTTGTACGAATTGCAGGCGAAGGCGAAAGCCGAATCGGCGAGCGTCGTGATCATCCCGCCGTGACAGCCGGCCAGGCCGTTGAGCATGTCGGGCCGCACCGTCATGCGCAGCGTTGCACTGCCGGGCGCGATCGCGTCGACCGTGATGCCGAGCGATCGCGTCGCGCGATCGGCGGCGTACATGCCGACGCGCACCGCGTCGGCGATCTGCTGCGGCGTGAGGGTGGCTGTGGTGGCGGCTACGGCGGCGACGGTTGCGGAACCAGGCGCTCTCATCGGTCGCTGAACTCGGGCTTGCGTTTCGCCATGAAGGCCGTCACGCCCTCGCGGTAGTCGGCCGACGCGCCCATTTCGCTTTGCGCCCGCGCTTCGGCGGAAAGCGCGGCAGCGTAGTCGAGCTGACCTGCGGCGTCGATCATCTGCCGTGTGCGTGCGAGCGCCTTGACCGGCATCGCGGCAAGGCGTGCAGCGAATGCTGCGGCCTGCGGCGCGAGATCAGCATCATCAACGCAGCGCCAGATGAGGCCAATGCGCTCGGCCTCCTCGGCGCCGAGCTTGTCGCCGAGCATCGCCAGGCCGAGCGCACGCGAGCGGCCGACGAGGCGCGGCAGCAGCCACGTGCCGCCGCAATCGGGCACCAAGCCGATCTTCGAGAACGCCTGGATGAAGCTTGCCGAGCGCGCCGCGAGAACGATGTCGCAGCCGAGCGCGAAGTTGGCGCCTGCTCCCGCTGCAACGCCATTCACCGCGGCGAGGACCGGCACCGGCATCGAGCGGATGCGCAGCGCGAGCGGCATGTAGCAACGCTCGATCAGCGCGCCGATGTCGGGCTGCTTCGCGCCGGGTGCGGGGTCGGGCGCGACGGCAGGATCCGACAAATCCTGACCGGCGCAAAAGGCGCGCCCTGCGCCGGTGACGACGACGCAGCGCACGCTGGCGTCAGCCGCTGCCGCTTCGAGCGCGGCGAGCAGTTCGGCGTGCATCGCCGTAGTGAAGCTGTTGAGCGATTGCGGGCGATTGAGCGTCAGCGTGCGCACCGCGCCTTCATTGGAGGCGAGGATAAGTCGATCGGCATCGGGAGGTGCGGGCATGGCGAAGTTGTTCGGTGGGAGAGAGCGTTAGCAGTGGCAAGCGGGATTGGGTCTGCAGCTTGGAGATCGCAAGATCACGTATTCCTGACCGACCGGTCGGAAGAGTCTAGCGATGCAGGAAGGCTGGCGCAACCGAGGGTTTCCCGCGTGGGCTTCCCACGCCAAGGGGCGCGCACCACCACGCTTTGCACTCGGCGCCACTGCCGCCACCGGTATTCCGCGCACCTCGGCGGGCGCCATGCTCACGCCCGCGCGGGTGGGCCGCAGCGGGTAGCATTCGCGCTTGGCCGCGAGCTCCCTTGTTCGCGACGGACGAAACCTTCGAGGAAGCGCATGAAACGATGGGCGTGGGTGATGGTGGCACTCGCTGCGGCAAGCGGCAGTGCAGCAGCCGAATGGGTCAGCATCGGAGATCAGGGAACGGCAGTGATCTTCGTCGACAAGACAACAATCACACGTGTCGGCGACACGGCCAAGATGTGGCAGCTGCAGGAGCTTAAGACGGCCCGTTCGGCGGCCGGCGCCACCTACGTCTCACTCAAGCAGCTCGACGAGTACGACTGCAAGGATCCTCGCACGCGCGGCGTGGAGATCACCGCGTACCCGAAGCCGATGGCGGAGGGCACGGCTGTCGCGTCGCAGAAAGGCTCGGGCGCCTGGGCGAAGGTCGTGCCCGAATCGACGAACGAGATGCTGTGGAAGATCGCCTGCGGGAAGGAATAGCGCGCGGGGTCGTCCGCGCTTTTTCTCAGTTCGACTGCTTGATGCGGCGCCCGGCCACTTGCTGCACCGGCCGCGCATTCATGGGATACAGACGGGCGAAGATCGCGATCTGATCGGCCGACACAGTCACCGGCTGGCGCATCACCATCCACAGCACGCCCTCGCTGCACGGCGGCGTGGTGAGTGACCCCATGTACGTGTAGTAGGCCCGGTCCTCCGGCAGCAGCGCGGCAAGTTGCAGGTTCCCGCGCGCGACGACTGGTTCGCCCTTTTCGAGCGGCAGGTTGTTCCACGCCGCCTGCACGATCGCGTTCGCGCTGCCCGGCTCGAGCAGCACGGCGACGACCGCAAGCCGCCCGTCGGCCGACTTGTGCACAAGGTGCGCGACCATCGCAAATTGCCGACCTTCGATACGCTCCTCAGACGGGTTGTGGAAGTGAAACTGTTGCAGTTCGTAGCGCCGTCCGAGCACCTCGATCGTGTTGCCGGGATCGACATCGACCTGCACCGTGCGTCCGGTGTCGATGACGCGAAAGCCGATCGCGCGATAGTCGAACGCTACGGGCTCGAGATCGACCTTGATGCCATCGCGGATGTCGATCGGGCTTTGCCGGCTGCCGCGTGCGCAGGCCGCGAACTCGGGCTTGAGCTCGGCCCAATGCTCCGGGCCGCCTGCTCCTTCGTAGCCCCAATGTGCGACATCACCAGCCGCATGGCGTCGGGCGGGCACCTCCAGGTGCGGAGCTGGTGCAGCCGCGCGCAAGGCAGGCTTCGGCGCGGCGGGCGACGCAGCGGCGACACGCTGCGCCGCCGTCTCGCTCGGCGAGCCGCGGTTCACGACGCGGATCACACCCGGGTTCGTTGCTTCGAGCGATGCGCCTCCCGCGAGCTTGGCGGCAAGGCGCTCGCGCAGGAACTCCATCGGGTCCTGCGGCCCTTTGTGTGGCGCGGCCGCACGCCGCTGCACGTCGGCTGGCGCCGACGCGGACGCTTCGGGCTGCGTAGCCGGGAGCCGAACCGGAAGCGGAGTCGGCTCGGCGGCCGATGCTGACACGCCGCCACTCGCGAGCAGCATTGCGGCAAGCCAGCCCATCGACACTCGCATCTGAGAACTCCAACCGCGCCCCGAATGCGACGCTTTGCATCGTTATCGGCGCGCGGCGGCGGCGGTTGAATCGCGCTCAGCTCGGAGGTTTCAGCCCAATCGCTGCTTGACCCACAACCAGGCGATCGCGCCGACCCCCATCATCGCGAGCGAGGTCAAGGCGAGTGCGATGGCCGAGTGCATCACAAGCGGCGCGATCGCTCCGGCGACCAAGCCATTGGCCATGCTGCCGATGAAGGCCTGTATCGATGACGACATGCCGCGCCGCTCGGGAACGAGATCGAGCACCATCAGCGTCACGACCGGCACCATCAACGCCCAGCCGAAGGCGTAGATCGCGATCGGCCACATTGCCCACCACGCGTTCGGCTCAAACGCGAGGTTGAGCGCGACGTTGACGACCGAGATCGCAACCATGATGATGAAGCCGCGGCGGATCTGATGCTTGGGGCGGATGTTGCCCGCGAGCCGCCCAGACAGCCAGGCACCCGACATGATGCCGCCGATGGTCATGCAGAAGAACCAGAAGAACTGCCCCGGCCCGAGGCCGAGAATATCGCCGAGAAAGACCGGCGCCGACAGCACGTAGAGGAACATGCCGTTGAACGGGATGCCGCTCGCGAGCGCAAGCAACATGAAGCGCGGGTTCTTGCCGAGCTCCCAGTAGCCACGCATCAGGTTGCCGACGTTGAAGGCCTGCTTGTGCCCGTGGTGCAGCGTCTCGGGCAGCAGCCTGTAGTTGGCGGCCCAGAGCAGCATGCCGACGATCGTCAGAAACCAGAAGATCGCATGCCAGCCGACGTGGATGAAGAGGAAGCCCCCAACCATCGGCGCGACGGCCGGCGCAATGCCGAAGTAGATCGTCACCTGCGACATCACGCGCTGCGCGTCGGCGGGGTGGAACATGTCGCGGATCACCGCGCGCGAGACTACGACCCCCGCGCCGGCAGACATACCCTGCACCGCGCGCCAGAAGACGAGCGCGCCGATACTGTTGGACAGCGCACACCCGGCCGATGCGAGCGTGAAGAGCGCGATCCCCCACAGCACGACTGGGCGCCGCCCGAAGCTGTCAGACAGCGCGCCGTGAAAGAGGTTCATGACAGCGAAGCCGAACAGGTAGGCCGACAGGGTCTGCTGCATCTCGACCGGCGTCGCACCGATCGATTGCGAGATGCCCGCAAAGGCCGGCAGGTAGGTGTCGATCGAGAACGGCCCGAGCATGCCGAGACACGCCAACAGCAGCGCGAGCGTCCATTTCGGCGCGCGCCAGAGGGTGTGGGCGTCGGGGTTCATCGAAGCTTGTTCTTGTTCGTCGGCTCGAAAAGTGTGAAGCGGGCCGATAGGCCGGATTCTGTGCGGCGGGGCCTTCTTGCGAAGGCCCCGCCGTGACCGCCATTCCTCTGGGCCGTGCATCGCTGCACGGCTCGGTGCCACCTACCCGCCGGCTCCGCGGGCCGCATCATCGCCGGCCTATTTGGTGTTGCTGCGCGTAGAGATTGCCCGTTTCACCCGGGTCGGGCTGCGCTTGCACGCACCCCTTGCCGACTCGTCTCTGTTGCTCTGATCCTCGGCTCACGCCGGACAGCCGTTAGCTGCTACGCCGCCCTGTGCAGTCCGGACCTTCCTCCAGTGCACCCTTTCGGGTCTCGCACCAGCGGCGGTCTGGCCCGCTTCACAGCAGCGATTATCCCCGTGACGGGTGCGGCACGCCGACCTGGCAGGGCAAGCCCTTCGGCACAGCCGCATTCTGGCGGTTGCTTCAGATCGCGCCGATGAAGCGAACCTGGTTCGGCCCCTTCTCCGGCCGCAGTTCGAAGTACGCGACGTGCTTCTTGAAGACCTTGGTCGATGCCGCCGTCTTGCCGAGCAGTTTGGCCTTTCGCAAGGGCTCGGCGGCAGTGCGCAATTCGATCCATTTGCCGGCGCCGATCGCCGGCACGACGGCGAGAATGTCGCGCACTTCCTGTGGCAGCGCAATCTCGATGGATTTTTCGGCGGGCTTCTCCGCGGGTTTGGGCGCAGGCTTGGCCGCGGCCTTCGCGGCGGGCTTTTCTGCGCGTTTTGCGGCGGGGGCTGGGCGCTTGGCCGCCTTCGTCGAAGCGGCCCTCGGCGCGGCGGCGTCGGAAGGCGCGCGCGCGTTGTCGCCGCGATGCTCGATATCAATGAAGTCGTCGTAAACCTGCATCGACTCCTCGCCCGTCTTGCCCTTCTGGCCGATGCCCTCGACGCGGCAACCCTTCTCGCGCAGGCGGATCACGAGCGGCGCGAAGTCCGAGTCCGACGAGACGATCACCGCGACCGCTGGATGGTCTGCGATCGCGAGGTCGATCGCGTCAACCGCGAGGGCGATGTCAGTCGAGTTCTTGCCGGTCGAGACGTTGACGATCGGGCGGATCGACAGCCGCTTGAATAGCGCCAGGTGCTTGAGCGCCGCCTCCGCGGTGCAATACGCACGCCGCACGTGCGCCGCGCCGTGGCGCTTGACGACGGTGGCGAGCGCCTGCTCGAGCACGCTGGCCGAAACGTTGTCGGCATCGATCAGAACCATCACACGGGGAGCGGTGTTCATTGCATTTTCCAGTTCAGCGTTTCACCTGCGAGCAGCGGTCTGAGTTGCGCGTCACCGAAGGCGATCGCGTCGGGCAGCGTCCACGCCTCGCGGCGCAGCGTGACGCTGCCGGCATTGCGCGGCAGGCGGTAGAAGTCCGGCCCGTTGAAGCTCGCGAACGCTTCGAGCTTGTCGAGCGCATTCGCCGCGTCGAACGCCTCGGCGTAAAGCTCGAGCGCCGAAAGCGCGGTGAAGCAGCCCGCGCCGCAGACCGATTGCTCCTTCAGCGCGACAGCGTGTGGCGCACTGTCAGTACCGAGGAAGAACTTCGCGCTGCCCGAGGTCGCCGCCTTGATCAGCGCCTGGCGATGCGCTTCGCGCTTGAGCACCGGCAGGCAGTAGAAATGCGGGCGCAGGCCACCGACGAACAACGCGTTGCGGTTGAAGAGCAGATGGTGCGCAGTGATCGTCGCCGCGGTGTTCTCGCCTGCTTCGGCGACGTACTGCGCCGCGTCACGCGTCGTGATGTGCTCGAAGACGATACGCAAGCCCGGGAAGTCGCGCCGCAGCGGCGTCATCACGCGCTCGATGAACACCGCTTCCCGATCGAAGATGTCGATGTCCGCATCGGTCACCTCGCCATGCACGAGCAGCGGCAGGCCCGCGCGCTGCATCGCATCCAACGTCGGATACGTCTTGCGCAGATCGGTTACACCGGCGTCACTGTTCGTCGTCGCGCCCGCCGGATAGAACTTGACGGCGGCAATGCCGGCCCCCTTCGCACGAACGATCTCGTCGGGCACGAGCGTGTCGGTCAAGTAGAGGGTCATCAGCGGTTCGAAGCTCGACCCCGGCGGCAGCGCGGCAGCGAGGCGCGCCCGATAGGCAAGCGCCTGCTTGGTCGTCGTGACAGGCGGCTTCAGATTCGGCATCACGATCGCGCGGCCGAACTGGCGTGCGCTGTACGCAACGACCGCCGCAAGCGCCGCGCCGTCACGCAGATGCAGATGCCAGTCGTCTGGGCGCGTGATCGTGAGGGACGAGGTCATCGGCTCATTCTCGCATCGCGAACCGCGCAAGCGCCCGAAGTGGCCGGCAACGGCCTCGCAGCGCAACGCCGCCAGCACGGTTGAAACCAAGGCGCCCGAGCGTCGCTCGGCGACGCAACACCCGTCACGCCATCACGGCTTGGTTGGTGCCTTCTTTGCCTGCGTCGGCTTCGCCGCTTTGCTGCAAACGCCACATCTCGGCGTAGCGCGTGCCGAGTGCCAGCAGTTCGGGATGCGTGCCGCGCTCGACGATGCGGCCGTGCTCCATGACGAGGATCTGGTGCGCATCGACGACGGTTGACAGCCGGTGCGCAACGACGAGCGCCGTCTTGTTGCGTGCAACGCCCTGCAGCTCGGCCTGGATCGCGCGCTCGTTGGCCGAGTCGAGCGCCGAGGTTGCTTCGTCGAAGATCAGGATCGGCGGGTTCTTCAGCAGCGTGCGCGCGATCGCGACGCGCTGCTTCTCACCGCCCGAAAGCTTCAGCCCGCGCTCGCCGACCATCGTCTCGTAGCCCGTCGGCGTCGACGCAATGAAGTCGTGGATGCGCGCCGCCTTGGCAGCGGCCACCACCTCGTCGTGACTCGCGCCAGGGCGGCCGTAGGCGATGTTGTATTCGACGGTGTCGTTGAAGAGCACCGTGTCCTGCGGCACGATGCCGATCGC
>JBDTSN010000056.1:0-8482 GCA_039931145.1 Burkholderiales bacterium
CCGAGCGCGGCGCCGAGCTTGTCGGCAAGCGGCGTCAGCACTTCCTTGAACTTCTCCTCCGAACCGAGCCCGCGCCCGCCGGAGACGATGACCTTGGCCGCGGTGAGTTCGGGGCGGTCGTTCTTTGCGATCTCGCTGCCTTCGAAGCTCGACAGCCCCGGGTCGGCAACCGCGCTCACGCTCGCGACGCTCGCGCTGCCGCCGCTCGCCGCGGCCGGATCGAACCCGGTCGTGCGCACCGTCAGCACTTTCGTTGCATCGTTGCTCTGCACTGTCGCGATCGCATTGCCGGCATAGATCGGGCGCTCGAAAGTGTCGGCGGCAAGCACTTTGGTCACGTCGGAGATCTGCGCCACATCGAGCGTCGCCGCGACGCGCGGTGCAATGTTCTTGCCCGACGCGGTGGACGGGAAGACGAGGTGGCTGTAGTCACCCGCCAGCGCCACGACCTGCGCGGCGACGGGCTCTGCAAGGCCGTGCTCGAAGGCCGGTGCGTCGGCGTGCAGCACTTTCGTGACGCCCGCGATCTGCGCCGCGGCCTGCGCCGCCGCCGAGGCATCGTGGCCGGCGACGAGCACGTGCACCTCGCCGCCGCACTCAATTGCCGCAGTCACGGTGTTGAGCGTTGCGCCCTTGATCGACTTGTTGTCGTGTTCAGCGATGACGAGTGCTGTCATTTCAGATCACCTTCGAAACGTTCTTGAGCTTGTCGACGAGCGTCGCGACATCGGGCACCATGATGCCGGCGCTGCGCTTGGGCGGTTCCTCGACCTTCAAGGTCTTGATGCGCGGCGCAACGTCGACGCCGAGGTCGGCCGGCTTGAAGACGTCGAGTTGCTTCTTCTTCGCCTTCATGATGTTGGGCAGCGTCACGTAACGCGGCTCGTTCAGGCGCAGATCGGTCGTGATGATCGCCGGCAGCTTGAGCTTGAGCGTCTCCATGCCGCCATCGACCTCGCGCGTCACCGCGACCGAGCCATCAGCGACGACGACCTTGCTCGCGAACGTCGCCTGCGCCAGATTGGCGAGCGCGGCGAGCATCTGCCCGGTCTGGTTGCAGTCGTCGTCGATCGCCTGCTTGCCGAGGATGACGAGGCCGGGCTGCTCCTTGTCGACGAGCGCCTTCAGCAGCTTGGCGACCGCCAGCGGTTGCAGCTCTTCGGTCGTCTCGACCAGGATTGCGCGATCGGCGCCGATCGCCATCGCCGTGCGCAGCGTCTCCTGGCACTGCGTCACGCCACAAGACACCGCAATGACCTCGGTCGCGACGCCCTTCTCCTTCAGACGAACCGCCTCTTCGATCGCGATCTCGTCGAACGGGTTCATGCTCATCTTGACGTTGGCGATGTCGACGCCGGTGCCGTCGCTCTTGACGCGCACCTTGACGTTGTAATCGACCACCCGTTTGACGGGAACGAGAATCTTCATGGCGACAGGCTCCTGCAAATAAGTTGACGCTGACTGGCGCCGATTCGATGACTACGGCGAAAGATGACGATTCGATTCTAGTGGCGCGACCCGCGCGGCGCCGCGATCGTCGCGGACGTGGGGCTCATCGACTCTGGGAATCGAGCCTTCACTTTGCTCGAGTGCGATCGATTCGGGTGCCTTAGGGCGCCCTGCGGATCACCTTCAGACCTGCATTCCGGGCGGCGCTTCCCCGCCCTGCGCGGCACGCTGCCCGCGCGCCATGTTGACCGGCACGAGCAGCAACAGGCCGCCGATGAAGAAGACCGCCGTAGAGATGATCGCCAGCCGATGGTTGCCCGCGGTGAGCAAGGTCACGAGGCCATAAGTCACCGGCCCGATGATGGCCGCTAGGCGCACCGCGAAGGTCCACAGCCCGAAGAACTCGGCGCGCCTCGCTTCCGGCGCCAAGAGCCCGGCCATCGCGCGCCCTGCCGACTGGCTCGATCCCATGCACAGCCCGGCGATCACTGCCGCGACCCAGAACAGCGCGGCGCTGGTGGCGAGCGCGGCAAGCACGGTCATCACGATCCAGCCGACGAGCGTGACGCTGAGCGCCATCTTGTGGCCCATCCGATCCTGCGCGTAGCCGAAGCTGAAGGCGCCGAGCGCGGCGGCGATGTTGACCATGAAGATCAGCGCCATCGTGTCGGTCTGCTTGAAGCCGAGCACCTGCTCCGCATACACCGCGGCGAGCGCGATGACGACCGCGATGCCGGCCTGGTAGCTCACACTGCTGGCGAGCAGCCACATGAAGTCGCGGTAGCTGCGCGCGTTATGAAAAGTGGATGCGAGGCGGCCGAGCGCGGCACCCAGGCCGGCATCACCGACGCTGCGCGCCTGCGGCACAGCGCGCTCGCGCAGCAGTGCAAAGGTGGCGAGCGAGGCGACACCATAGACGCCAGCCGTGATCAGCATCGTCACCGGCACGAACTGCGTTGCCGGCAGGCCCTGGCCCTGCGCCCACAGCACATAGCCGAGGCTCAGGCCGAGCGAAAGCATGCCGCCGAAGTAGCCAAAGCTCCAGCCCCAGCCCGAGACGGTGCCCATCGCGTCCGGCCGCGCCAGTTCCGGCAGGAAAGCCGCAGTGAGCGACTCGCCGTAGGAATAGAAGGTGTTGGAGATGACGATCGCGAGCGCGGCGAGCCACAGGTCGCCTGGCCCGGTCGCGGCGAGCGCGACGGTAGCGAGCACACAGCCGGACGTGGTGATCGCGAGCAGCCGCTTCTTCGCCGCACGCAGATCGGCATAGGCGCCGATCGCCGGCATCGTGAACATCACTATCGCGCTCGACGCGCCGACGACAAGCGTCCACGCAAGCGTCGCCCAGTCCGCACCCTTGGCAATGACGCCGACGAAGTAGGCGTTGAACACCGCCGTCAGCACGACCGTCGTGTAGCCCGAATTGGCGAAGTCGTACATCGCCCAGCCGAACACCTCGCGCTTGCGCACGCCGGGGTTCAGCGCGGACTGGGGGAAGAGCGGCATGGCTGATCCGATGCGGGTCGAGGCGAGATGGTGCCCAGGACGGGGATCGAACCCGTATGCCCTCTTTCGAGAGGCGGCGGATTTTAAGTCCGCTGTGTCTGCCAGTTTCACCACCCGGGCGGGCGCCGGATGGATTGTCGGCGACGCGGGCACGCAAGCGGGCGGACCGTCGTCCCGCTGCGCGCACCCGCCGCGGTCAGCGCGTCAGAACTTGCGCGCCCAGGCGATGCCGAGCGAGAACTCGCGCATGCTGATCGTCTCCGATCCAGCGACCGGTGCCGGGAACACGTTGTTGAACAAGGACGAGCCGGTCACCGAGTAGCGCTGCGCGTACATGAACGCGCCGCTGATCTCGTCTGTCTTGCTTGGCGCATAGGTGAAGCCCGCGGTGTAGTGGTTCTTGACGACCCCCGGCGCCAGGATGTTGAAGGTCACGTCCTGCGACTCGATCGGGTTGCCGCCGATGTTCAGGCCCGCGCGCAGTGTCCAACGGTCGTTCATCGCGTAGGCGACGCCAAGCTTGAAGACGTTGATGTCCTGCCAGCCGAAGCCGGGGCCGTTGTCGGCGCCGAGCGGCGCCGGCGGATTCGGCGCGCTCGGGTTGCCGACGGAGGCGATCTGGCTGTAGTAGATGCGTTCGTAGTCGGCGGCGATCGTCCACTGGCTGTTCGGCGTGAGCGCGATGCCGAGGCTGAAGTTCATGGGGATGTCGAAGTCGCCCTGCTCGGCGAACAGGCCGCTGTACTTGTCGAACTTGCCCATGTAGACCTTGGTCGAATAGGTCGCTCCGAGCGCGACCATGTCCGACACGTGGCCCTGCCAGCCGATGCGCAAGCCGGCGCCGTACGCGGTGTCGGTGCCGTTGTTCGTGACGTGGCCCGGATTGCTCGTGAACGGCGGGAAGCCTGGCGCGTTGTCGAAGGCCTGCAAGCCGTAGGCCTTGAAGCGCTGGTAGCCGAGCAGCACCGAAGCCCCGATCGCGTTCCGGTCGTTGATCTTGTAGGCCATCGTCGGCGCGATGATGAGCTGCGACATGTTCACGCCCAACGTCCCGCTGCCACACAGCATATTGGCCGACCCCGCGCCGCAGTTGAAGTCGCCCTGCGGGTAGTTGGTGTTCATGCCGCCGTTTCCGTAGACCGTCACGCCAAGCGAGAGCGTGCTGCTTAGCATCGCGTTGTAGCCGAACTCGGGCATGGCGAAGTTCTGGCTACCGCTGTCTACCTTGCCGTTGAGGGTCGGGATGCCCGCGCCGCTGCGCTCCGAGTCTCGCTCCGGGCGAAACCACGTCACCCCGAGGTCCATCCGCGGCCCAACCCAGACCATGCTTGCCGGGTTGTTGGCCCCGCCGAAGGTGTCCTGAGCAAGTGCGGCGGAGACGCCGCCCATGCCCGACTGCTTCATGCCGTAGCCGTGCGCAAAGTAGCCGTTGGTGGCGAACGCCGGCGCGGCTGCGGCGCAAGCGGCAGCGGCGGCGGTTGCGATCGCGAGGCGACGTGCATCGAACAGGTGGCGAAGAGGTCTCATGGTGTGTCTCCTGGACTGAAGTGAAGAACGATCGCCGGTCAACCACCGGCAAGGTGTTGTGAACCGTTGCGTCCCGCGCGCGAACTACCAGCGCGCCATCAGACGCCCCTTGACGAGCTTGCATTCCCATTGCGTCAGCGGCTTGTCGCCGACGCCGACACACGCGCCGGAGCGGATATCGAAAGCCCACTGGTGCTTGGGGCAGGTCAGCGTAACGCCCTCGAGCGCGAGATGCGGGATGTCGGTCGTCTGGTGCGGGCAGCGGCTGTCGAAGACGCGCCAGCCTTCGGAGTGACGATGAACGAAGAGACCGCGGCCGTCGCATTCGACGCGCCGCGTCTCGCCGACCTTGAAGCCCTTGGTCGCGAGCACGTCGTGCCATTCACCCACCGCGCCGAGCGCTGCAGGCTGGAAATCGGGCAGGCTCATCGCAAGAATAATGTCGACCGCCCAGACGATTTTTGCCAGGCCGAGCGCAGGAAACGCCATCAGCAGCGCATCGAGCACCTCGGCCGGAGTGCAGCCTTCGCGCAGCGCGCGCCCGAGGTACTGACGAAAACCGCGCTCGGTCTGCGCATGCACCTTGGTGATGAGGGAAATCAGCGCCCGGGTCTTCGGGTCGAGGTGCTTGCCGCAGTCCTTGAGGAACGCGAAATAGTGCCCCATCGCTTCCGGGCGCGCCTTGACGAGGTAGCTCAGTGCGTCGCTCATATCATCTCTGCCTCCCATTTCCAAAGCCAAGCAAAGCCGAACCCGCTACGGCCACCCCACCTGCCAGGCTGCCAGGCTGCCAGGCCGCCTCTCAAGCAAGCGTGGTTCTGCCACTTTGCCTGACCCCTGGGCGGGAGTGACGAAGTGATTTCCCGAGGGCGCTCATGACCCGACGCTCAGCAGTCCCGACGCCGCGATCAGGATCACCAGCAGCTCGGCGATGCACAAGGCGGCGAACGCGCGCTCACCGCGCCGACGATAGATCGGCACCAGCGCCGCCAGGCACACGATCGAGACGCCGCCGAGAACAACGATACCGGCCATGCTCGCGACATCACTGCGATAGATCAACAACACCCAACGCCACCCGGTGGGCGACCCGGTCTCCGCCAGGAAGACCTCGACCGGATGCGACCACAGGGCAGGCAGTTGCTCGAGCGGCACCTGTGGCGGCACCCAGCCCATCACGTGCGCCACGAAGCTCAGCACGAGAATGACCAGCCCGAGGCGCGTCCCGCGCTCGAGCAGGCGCGCGTAGACGAACTGCTCAGGCGCCTGCACGATCGGAACGTTCGCTTCGTTCATTACATCCGCCTCATCACCAGATCTCCATCCCCTTGAGCAGTGCGCGCGCGCCGGCAAACAAGAGGATGACGATCACCATGCGCCGCACCGCAGCCCCCTTGAGCACGTTGAGCAGTCGCGCGCCGATGCGCGCGCCCAGCATCATGCCGACGACCGACGGCACGGCGATCATCGGCAGCACCGCACCGCGATTGATGTAGACCCACGCGGCCGAAGAATCGACGAGCGACAGGATCAAGCCCGAGGTACCGGCTGCGATCTTCAACGGTGCGCCCATCAGCAGATTGAGCGCCGGCACGTTCGCCCAGCCGGCGCCGATACCGAACATCCCGGCAAGCACGCCGATGCAAAGGAAGACAAACAGACCGGGCAGCGTGCGATGCACTTGCCAGTGTTCGGTGCGCCCCGTCGCGCCGTCGATGAAGACGCCGTGCAGCGCAAGCGCCCGGGACAGCGCGTCGGGCCGTGCCACCAACGGATACTCGGACCGGTCGCTGACGATCATCAACGCTACGATCGCGAGGACAACGACGCCGAGAAGGATCTGCACCAGGTTCACGGGCATCGCGAGCCCGAGGATCGCGCCCGCGATCGAGCTTATCGAGGCCAGCAGCGCGAGCGGCAATGCAAGCCGCAGGCTCGCGAGCCCGCCGCGCAGCAGCATCGGTCCGGCCGACAGCGCGCTCGCCAGGGCCACCAACAGCCCCGCGCCGCGCACGAAGTCGAGATGGAACGGAAAGAAGCCGCTGACGATCGGCACGAACAGCGTGCCGCCGCCAATGCCCGCCGGCACCGCGACGATGCCCATCAGGAAGCAGACGACGAACAACGCGAGCGGCCAGGCCCACCACGCAACGGTTGCGGCTTCGCCGGGAGACAACGCGGCGTGTCCCGAACCGGCGGCAAGCGACAGCGCCGCGACACATGCCAACGCGCGCGGCCAAGTCATCAGCCCGCGACTGCAAGAGGCAGCGGCTGCGGGCGAGATGTCGATCGGCTCATGCGCAGGTTCCTCGGTGACTGGCGGGAAACGATGCGTCGTGCGGTGATCGACCCGCGGGCACCGGCGCTCTCGCACCGATTAACGTTCATCGCCCGAAGAGCGTCAATTACCGCGATGGGGAGGCGGCTCTAGCCCATTCGGGCTATTCAGTGCGCAGACCACTTTGCGATACTGCACCGCCCTTTCGATTCGTATCGCCCCAGCATGAAGCTTTGCATCGTCTCCGACAGTCATGACCGCGCCCCGATGCTCGAGGCGGCAGTGCGGGCCGGCCAGCGCGCCGGTGCGCAGGCGGTGCTGCATTGCGGCGACCTGATCGGCGCGATGACGCTGCGCCCGTTGCTCGCACTCGGCTTGCCGGTGCACCTGGTGCACGGCAACAACCTCGGTGACGCGCAGGCGTTGTGGGGGCTGTGCCGGGAGTCGGGCGGCCTCATCACGTACCACGGCGCGGACGCCATGCTGCAGCTCGGCGGAAAGACTCTGTTCGCAACCCACTACCCACACTATGCGAAAGGCATCGCCTGCACCGGCGAGTACGACATGGTCTGCTGCGGCCACTTGCACGAAGCGTCGATCGCCGAGCAGCCTAACGTGTTGGGCGGCACCACCTGGCTGCTCAATCCGGGAACGGTCGCCGCGCTCGGCGGGCCGGCGACCTGGATGCTTGCCGACCTCGAACAAATGCAGTTCGAGGTGCGGCCTGTTCCAGGTTGAAGCCGCGCCCGAGCACCCGATCGCGAGCTGCAACAACGGCGCTCGCCGCGGCTACCCTGGCTTGCCCAGATCCTTGCGCAAATGCTTGCCGACGGTCAGCATGAAGCGCAGCGTGTCCTGCGCCTCCGGGTCGCGCAGCATGCTCCACAGGCCGCCGAAGCCGCCCGCGGATGCTGGCGCCGAGCGGCTCGCCGCCGCCGCGGCGTCGATCGACTCGAGTGTCTCTTGCACCATCGTGAGCCGGCTCTCCAACTTCGGCAACATCGTCGCAATCCGCTCGAGCGCGCCGCTGCTCTGCAGGTTTTCGAGCATCTTGACGACGTGCTCTGCGCCGCCGCGGCTGAAGCGGTCGAGCAGCGAGAGACCATTGCCCACGGTGTCGGTCAGGCGGCCGATCATCTCGTCGGTCAGTGCATCTTCGGCCGAGCCGACGACGCGCGCGAGCTTGACGAGGCGGTCCAGGTCGCCGTTGTTGACCATCTCGGCAATCGCGGGGATCGCGCGGTCGAGCCCGGCGCGATTGACCTGATCCATCAGCGCGAGGCCGTCGCCGACCGCCTGCGTCAAGCGGCCAACCATATCGTCGGTCAGCGCATCCTCGGATGCGCCATAGACGCGCGCGAGCTTGGCGAGGCGATCCAGGTCGCCGTTGTTGACGAGTTCGGTGAGCGCAGGGATAGCGCGCCCGAGCCCGGCGCGGTTCACCTGATCGAGCAACTCCATCGTGCCGCTCGCGGACGACGCGAGGCGGCTGACCATCTCGTCGCTCAGCGCGTCGCGCGCCGCGGCGATCACGCGCTCGACCTCGATATCAACCGCATGCGAATCTGTTTGATCGTTCATGTCGGCTCCTTCACAGCAGGCCGCGCGCCGAGATCCAGTAGAGCTTGTTGTAAGCCATCTTGAACCAGTGCACCGCCTTCGTCGGCGGCTTCGGGTCGGGCGGGTTCAGGTAGTCGAACATCGCGTAGGTCGCGCGGTCCT
>JBDTSN010000057.1:0-8458 GCA_039931145.1 Burkholderiales bacterium
AGCAGGAAGCCGCCCTTCAAGCCATCGCCACGATTCACCATCAGGTGCGCGCCGAACTGGTACTCGATGCTGCTCGTCATTGCCACCGCCTGGCCCCAGGCGTCGACCGCGACGAGCTGCGAGGTCGAGGGGTATTCCGGGCTTTGATCGGTGCTCCAGATGGCCGTCGCGCCAGAGGGTTCGCCGGGGTGGGCCGGGCCCATCGCGCGCCGACCGATCAACGCGGCGCGCTGCCTCAGGTAGGCGGGCGCGATCAGGCTGGTCCAGCTACCGGCCGGCGGCGCGACGAAAGCGGGGTCCGCGACATACTGGTTGCGATCGGCGAACGCGAGGCGTGATGCGTCGGCGTAAATGTGCAGGAACGCAGGCGTCGGCAGGCCGTTCTCAAGCGGTGGTGTGGTGAGGTGTTCGGCGGCGATGGCAGTGATGCCGATGATTTGCGCGATGGCAATCAAGCCCGAAGAGGGCGGCGGCATGCCGCACACCCGACGCGTGCCCCAGACGCTGCACATTGCGTCGCGCTTGATCGGCTTGTAGCCGTCGAGATCGGCTTCGCTCAGCAGACCCGGATTGCCAGGGTGGTGGCGCACCGCAGCGACGATCGCTTGCGCCGTCGGCCCACGGTAGAACGCATCGGCACCGTGCGCCGCGACATTGCGAAGCACGGCGGCGTACTCCGGATTGCGCACAACGACGCCGCTCGCCAGCGCGCTGCCGTCGGCCGCATAGAACAGCTCGCGGGCGGCCGGATCGCTGCGCAGGAAGCCGTCGCTTTCGAGCTGGTGGTGCAAGCGCGGCGATATTGCAAAGCCGTTCTCGGCGAGCGCGATTGCGGGTTCGAACAACTTCGCCCAGGGCAGGCGGCCTTGCGTGCGATGTGCGGCCTCGAGCATGCGCAGCACACCGGGTACGCCGACCGCGCGCCCACCAACGAGGGCGTCGGTGAAGTGCATCGGCTTGCCTTGGTTGTCGAGGAAGAGCGACTCGGTGGCGGCCGCCGGCGCTGTTTCACGCCCGTCCCAAGCCTGCAACGCGTGTCCGTCCCACAACATCAGAAAGGCGCCGCCACCGATGCCACTGGACTGCGGCTCGACAAGCCCGAGGACGAACTGGGTGGCGATCACGGCATCGAGCGCTGACCCGCCGGCACGCAGTATCTGCGCGCCGGCATCGGCAGCGAGCGGATGGGCGGCGACGATCGCCTGCCGTTCGAACCGCCAGCCCGACTTGACACTGAGCGGCGTCGCGATCTCGGGCCGGTCGGCGCTCGCCGCGGCTGTCCCGATCGCTGTGCTGTCGCTGCGTGGCTGCGCGCAGCCGAGTAGCAGCAGGCAAAGCAGGCTGGCGTGCAGCCGGCCTGGGACGCGGTGTCGGGCTTGGCTCACGACAGTTTCGTCACGTGGCTTTGCGCTGCGTCGGGGTTACTGCAAGGTTGCAGCGTACTTGGAGGACGCGTGCCCCGCCGCGATCGGCAGCGGCGAGCGACTCGAACGCGGCAAGTCTCGAAGCAGCGTTGCGGCGCTACTTCGGCGCGAGCCGGATCGCCCCGTCCAGGCGGATCACTTCGCCGTTCAGCATCTCATTGGTGACGATATGCTGCACGAGCTTGGCATAGTCCGCCGGCGTGCCGAGGCGGCTCGGGAAGGGCACGCTTGCGGCGAGCGCGTCCTGCACCTCCTGGGGCATCGTGAACAGCATCGGCGTGCCGAAGATGCCGGGTGCGATTGTCATGTTGCGGATGCCGTTGCGCGCCAGGTCGCGTGCGATCGGCAGCGTCATGCCGACGACGCCGCCCTTGGACGCCGAATACGCCGCCTGGCCGATCTGGCCGTCGTAGGCGGCGACGCTCGCGGTCGAGATCAGCACGCCGCGCTCGCCGGTCGATTCGGGGTCGTTCTTGCTCATCGCCTCAGCCGCGAGGCGGATCATGTTGAAGCTACCTACGAGATTGACTGTCACGACCTTGGCAAATACGGCGAGCGGATGCGCGCCCTCCTTGCCGACCGTCTTCACCGCCGGCGCAATGCCGGCGCAGTTGACGAGCCCCATGAGTTTGCCGAGCGACACGGCTTTCGCGACGACAGCCTGGCCGTCGGCCTCCTGGCTCACGTCGCACTTGACGAAGGCGCCGCCGAGCTCGCGTGCGAGCGCCTCGCCCTTGTCCACCTGAAGATCAGCGATGACGACCTTCGCGCCCTGCGCCGTCAACATACGCGCCGTGCCCTCGCCGAGGCCGGATGCGCCGCCGGTGACGATGAAAACCTTGCCTTTGATGTCCATGGGTGTTGCTTCCTTGCTCAGCCGAGTGTGGCGAAGGCGCGATCACGAATCTCATCGACGCTGCCGGTGCCGGAAATGCGAACGCAGCGCGGCGCCGCCGCATCGCCGCTCGCCGCCCATCGCGTGTAGAAATCGATCAACGGCCGCGTCTGTTGCTTGTAGACCGACAGACGATGGCGAACCGTCTCTTCGCTGTCGTCCTCGCGTTGGATCAGCGCCTCACCGGTCACGTCGTCCTTGCCCGCGACCTTGGGCGGGTTGAACTGCAGGTGATAGGTGCGGCCCGAGGCCAGATGCACGCGTCGCCCGCCCATGCGTTCGATGATCGCCGCATCGGGGACGTCGATCTCGAGCACGGCGTCGATCTGCACGCCCGCACCCTTGAGTGCCTCGGCCTGCGGGATGGTGCGTGGAAAGCCGTCGAACAGGAAGCCGTTCGCGCAATCGGCCTGCCCGATGCGCTCCTTGACGAGGCCGATGATGATCTCGTCGCTGACGAGCGCGCCGCTGTCCATGACCTTCTTCGCCTCCAGCGCCACCGGCGAGCCCGTCTTCACCGCTGCCCGCAGCATGTCGCCCGTCGAGATCTGCGGAATGCCGTACTTCTCGCAGATGAATGCGGCTTGCGTGCCCTTGCCCGCACCGGGCGGGCCCAGGAGGATCAATCTCATCGTGGTTCCTTGTCGCGTCTCGCCGTGTGCGCGAGTCATTCGTGCGGCCGACTCAGCGCGCCAGCCGCGGTTCGAATCGAGAATAACATGCGCCTCCCTGCGGGAAGCTGACGCGGGGGCGGCATCGCATCCGGCGCTTCCGCTAAGTGAACAGTGCGCGCACACGCTCCAGGTCTTGCGGGGTGTCGACGCCCGGGCCGGGCCGCAGCGCACTCACGTGCACTGCGATACGCTCGCCGTGCCATAGCACGCGAAGTTGCTCAAGCGCCTCGATCGCCTCCAGCGGACTCGCGGTGAGCGAGGGGAAGCGGCGCAGGAAATTCGCGCGGTAGGCATAGATGCCGATGTGGCGCAGCGGCGCGGGCTGTGGCAGTGCGCCCGATGCATTCGCGTCGCGCCAATGCGGAATCGGCGCGCGCGAGAAGTAGAGCGCCCGCCCTGCTGCGTCGAGCACGACCTTCACGACGTTCGGGTTTGCGAAGTCGGCTGCGCTGTCGATCGCGTGCGCGGCCGTGCTCATGACGCAATCGGGTTGCGCGTCGAGCAGCGCGGCGCACGCCGTGATCAGCGACGGCTCGATCAGCGGTTCGTCGCCCTGCACGTTGACCACTGCGTCGTTGCCGGCGAGCCCGAGTTGTTCGCACGCCTCTGCCAGGCGATCGCTGCCAGTCGCGTGGTCGGCACGCGTGAGGATCGCTTCGACGCCGTGGTGCACGCAGGCCTGCACGATGCGTTCATCGTCGGCTGCGACGACGACGCGCGATGCGCCCGAAAGTGCCGCGCGTTGTGCGACGCGCACGACCATCGGCAGGCCGCCGATGTCGGCCAACGGTTTGCCCGGCAGGCGGCTCGATGCGAGCCGCGCCGGCACGAGCACGGTGAAGCTCACTGGCTGCTCAGGAACGCTCGGCCGGCGCGCTGTCGGCCGCTGGCGAAGATAGCGGCCGCGCTTCGCTCTCGAGCATCACGGCCATGCCATCGCGAATCGGGAACGCCAGGCGATCGGGCGCGCAGACGAGTTCGCCTGCCTCGCGCCGGTAGTCCAGCGGCCCCTTGCAGATCGGGCACACGAGCAACTCGAGCAGTCGGTGATCCATCATTGGTCCCTATTGGACGTTTTGGGGGCGCCGCGGCAGCAGACCGAGCAGGGCGGCCTCGGTAGCTGCGGCAAGTTGGAAGTCTAACGTCGCGACCCAGATCCGGGTGCCTTCGAGTGGCATGTCCGCTGTCAGCTTGATCGCGTCCTTCTCGGTCACGATCACGTCGGGTGTCGGTGCGGGCCAGGGCAGGTTCTCGAAGTCGAAGTGGTCGGGCAATGCCATTTCGTCGATCGTCAGCCCGCGCTCGCGCAGCATCGCGAAGAAGCGCTGCGGCCGCGCGATGCCTGCGGCGGCGAGCACGCGGCGCCCGCGCAGCGCAGTGAGATTAGCCTCGATCGTCGGCTCGCCTGCGCGCCACGCGGCGAGCAACGCGGCGCCGCCGATTCCGCGTCGCGCCACCTCGCCGGGCCACGCGGTCGTTGCGCACGGCGCGTTGTAGAGCACGACACTGTGCGCAGGCACCTCGTGTGCGAGCGGTTCGCGCAGCGGCCCAGCGGGCAGCAGCCAGCCGTTACCGGCGCCGCGCTCGTCGAACACGATCAACTGCGCGTCGCGCCCGAGCCGGCGGTGCTGCAAGCCGTCGTCGCTGACGATGATGTCGACGCGTGAATGCGCAGCCAGCAGCGCGCGCGCCGCGGCGGGCCGATCGCGGCCGACGACGACCGGTGCGCGCCCACGCAGATGAAGCAGCAAGGGCTCGTCGCCGCAGAGTTGCACCGGTGTGCTGCGCAGCACTTCGAGCACGCCGCCGCCCTTGCGGCCGTAGCCGCGCGAGACGACGCCTGGCGTCCAGCCTTCGCGGCGCAGCAGCTCGAGGACCGCGAGCACGGCGGGTGTCTTGCCTGCGCCGCCGGCGACCAGGTTGCCGACGACGATCATCGGCACCGGCAGGCGCTGCACACGCGGCCAGCCGGCGCATGCAGCCGTGCCGCGCAACGCGAGCACGAAGCGGTAGGCGAGCGACAAGGGATAGAGCAGCCACGCGAGCGGGCCGCGCACGCTCCACGCCCCCTCGATGCGTCGAGCAAGCGCGGCGAGCATGCGCCCCGCTGGCTCGCGGGCGTCGCCGCTGCCCGACGCCTGCGTTGCGAACGTAAGGCGCACCAGGCCGACACGCCGCGCCGCGTCCATCACGTTGATGACGCTCTGGTGCACCGCGTTGGCGTCCGCCGAGATGATGACCATCGCGTCCTTCGAGCCGTCGCTCGCGGCGCTGAGCTGCGCTGCAAGCAGATCGACGCTACGGCCGTCGACCGGCTTGCGATTGATCGCGTAACGGCCGTCGGCGGCGATCGCGACGATGATCTCGTGCGGGTTGTCGCGCGGCTTCTCAGCGTCCGCCGTCGGTAGCGTCACCTGCAACTCGGTGAACTTCGAATAAGTCGTCGACAGCATCAGGAAGATGAGCACGACGAGCAGCACGTCGATGAACGGGATCAGGTTGATCTCGGGTTCTTCCGGCTCGCGCCGGCGGAAGTTCATCGCCATTGCGGTGGATGTACTTCAGGCTGCGGCCTGGCGCGGTACCGAAAAGCGCATCAGGTGCGGCACCATGCGCTCGGCAGCCTGCTCCATGTCGAGCGCGTAGCTGTCGACACGGCGGCGGAAGTAGCGATAGAACATCAGCGCCGGGATCGCGATGATCAGGCCGAACGCGGTGTTGTAGAGCGCGACCGAGATGCCGTGCGCAATCAGGGCAGGGTTGGTGGCGCCGGTCGGCGCCTGCGAGCCGAAGATCTCGATCATGCCGATCACGGTGCCGAGCAGCCCCAGCAGCGGCGCCGCAGACGCGATCGTGCCGATTGGATTCAGGTAGCGCTCGAGGTCGTGGATCGCTGCGCGCCCTGCGGACTCGAAGGTGTCGCGCAGCGCGACCGCGCCGATGCGCGGCTCGGCGATCACGGCGCGCAGGCCGCTTGCGAGCACGCCGCCGAGCACCGAATTGACGGCCAGCTTGTTGACGACGTCGGCCGCTGGCAGGCTCGTGCGCGTGACCGAGATCACTTCGTCGAGCAGTCGCGGCGGCGCGACGCGCTGCGTGCGCAAGCTGGACATGCGCTCGATGACGAGCGCCAGCGCGATAACGGAAGCAAGGATCAGGGGCCAGATTGGCCAACCAGCGGCTTGTATGATCGACAGCAAAGAAAGCCTCGCGGCGCAAAACGCGCTTTTCGAAAGGCGCGATTATGGCCCCAAGGCTGGGCGCGCCGACTGATGCAGAGTGCCTGGCGACGCGATTGGAGTGCGATGCGCGACAGCAATGGGCGAACTGTTCATGGCGACGGTGGATAACTTTGTGGGTAACCGGGCCTCGGCGCGCTGCAAGCGTTGTGAACATCGGCCTCGCGACAGATTGCTCAAAACTGAGGCACGAAATTGGCCTTGCAAATCAATCACTTGCATGAAAGAGACGGTGCTGTGACAGGGGAACTGGGCCGCCAGGCGCCGCGATTCGCGGCTGTGGAGTTCTCACCCCGCATCAATGCTGGCGATGCCGATGGTTGAGCCGGTCGTTCAGAATGCGCCGGCCCCGGCGCAGCGCCAGGTTTGGGAGGTCGCCGCACTCGTGCATGCGATGGGAGATGCGCTCGAAGCGCGCTTTGCTTCGTGCGCCGTGAATGGCGAAATCTCCGGGTTTTCCCGCGCGGCGAGCGGGCATTGCTACTTCAGCCTGAAGGACACCGAAGGGCGTGCCGCGCTCATCCGCTGCGCGATGTTCCGGCGCGCCGCGAGCCTGCTCGATTTCAGCCCGGCCGACGGGCAGACGGTTGTCGTTCGGGGCCGGGTCGGCATCTACGAGCCGCGCGGCGAGTTGCAGTTCATCGTCGAGGCGATGCAGCAGGGCGGCGCGGGCGCGCTCTATGAGCAGTTTCTGCGTCTCAAGGCCAAGCTCGAGGCCGAAGGGCTGTTCGCTTCCGCGCGCAAGCGCGCGCTGCCCGGCTACCCGCGTCGCGTCGGTGTCGTCACCTCGCTCGGCGCGGCGGCGCTGCACGATGTCGCGAGTGCATTCGCGCGCCGCGCACCGTATGTCGAAGTCATCGTCTATCCGAGTCTCGTGCAGGGCGCCGACGCGCCGACAGCGCTGGTGGCGGCGATCGAACAGGCGAACCGGCGTGCCGAGGTCGAATTGCTCATCGTCTGCCGCGGTGGTGGTTCGCTCGAGGACCTTTGGGCGTTCAACGACGAGCGCGTCGTGCGCGCGATTGTCGCCAGCCGGCTGCCGGTGGTGTGCGGCGTCGGTCACGAGACCGACGTGACGCTGTGCGACTTTGCCGCCGACTTGCGCGCGCCGACGCCGACGGCTGCGGCCGAGTTGGCAGTACCGGCCCGCAGCGACTGCCTGAGCGCGTTGCAGGCAGCCGCCAGCGCCCTGCGCCTGCGCGTGCAGCGCGCGCTCGACGACCGCCGCCAGCGTCTCGACCGCGCTGCACTGCGTATCGCGCGGCCGGCGGACGCACTGCAACGCCAGCGCCAGATGCTCTCGGCGCTGCAACACCGGCTCGCGCTCGCCGCGCGTCAGGCCGGCGCCACGCGCGCGCAGCACGAGCGCCAAGTGGCGCAGCGTCTGCGGCGTGCGGTCGCGGTGCTGCGCTCGCAGCAGCAGCAGCGCTTGGCTACGAACGCGGCGCGTCTCGTTGCGCTCGATCCGCGCCGCGTACTTGCGCGTGGCTACGCCTGGCTGAGCGATAGGAACGGCGTTGCGCTGACAACGACAGCGCGCCTCGAGCCCTGGCAACGGATAGACGCCACCCTCGCCGATGGCCGACTCAGCGCGAATGTGGTCGAAGTCGTTCGCAACCCGGATGCAGTGCGTTGATGCAGGCAAGCGCACAAGGGTCAAGGTGGATGCCTACAATCGATCGCACCACTCCCAACTGACAAGAGAGGACTAAAAATGGAACACAAACTGCCTGCGCTGCCCTACGCGCTCGACGCCCTTGCCCCGCACCTGAGCAAGGAAACGCTCGAATACCACCACGGCAAGCATCACAACGCCTACGTCGTGAATCTGAACAACCTTCAAAAGGGGACCGAGTTCGAATCGATGAGCCTGGAGGACATCGTTCGCAAATCCAGCGGCGGTATCTACAACAATGCGGCCCAAGTCTCGAACCACACTTTCTTCTGGAACTGCATGACGCCCAAGGGCGGCGGCGAGCCGGGTGGGGCGTTGGCGGGTGCGATCAACGCCAAATGGGGCAGCGTCGCCGCATTCAAGGAAGCGTTCACGAAGAGCGCGGTCGGCAACTTCGGCTCGGGTTGGACCTGGCTCGTGAAGAAGCCCGACGGCAGCGTTGACATCGTCAACATGGGGGCAGCGGGCACGCCGCTCACGACCGGCGACAAGCCGTTGCTGACGATCGACGTCTGGGAGCACGCCTACTACATCGACTACCGCAACATGCG
>JBDTSN010000058.1:0-8445 GCA_039931145.1 Burkholderiales bacterium
CCGGCGCTTCATGCAGCGTCGCGCGAAACATATGCTCGGACGCGAAGGGAATCATGTCCACGCGCGGCGAGTTTTTTAGCAACTCGACGGGAGGCAGGCCGCCTTTCTCGGCGGCGACGAGCAGCGCGGCCTCCGTGGGATCGCCCTGCACTTTCGGGTGGCCGCCGGCGTCGCGCCCGAGTTGGGCATCATTGCACAACGCGCCCGCACGGAGGCACTCGGCGAGGGCGGGATGGTCGGGGATGTGGGCGCGGGCGCCGTCCAGCGTGATTTCGCCCTTCGGCTCGTAGCCGCCGCCGGTGACGGCAAATAATTTTCCGCCCGCGAAAATTTCGCGCACCGTCATCTGGTTTTCCGTGAGCGTGTGGGCAGCTTCCCAGCGCGAGGCACCGAGCGCGAGGTCGCTTTCAATCAGGCTCGCATCGCGTGCCACGCCTTCCATGAAGCGGTCCAACGCAAGTGAGATGCCGCTGAGAATATTGCCGAGCACCATGCCCAAGAGCGGGATCGTGTACTGTGGCTCGTACCACGGCGAGACATCGAGAATGCCGACCACCGCGGCGCCGGTGACGACAAACGCCGAGCCGAGTACCGAGATCATGCTGTCCCAGTACACGCCGGCGAAGCGCCGATGGGTACGCTGAACGGCGGCAATGCCGGCCAGGGCCGACATCACCAGGCCGATGCCGATCACCGGCAGCGGCGTCTTCAACTCGAACACCGATTGCAAAATGAAGCCGACCAGCAGCAGCTGCACCACCATGCGCGTGCTGGCGACGAGCAGCGTCTTCGCCAACCCGAGCCGCAGCCACACGGAGATGGCGACGTTGACCAAGATCAGCACCGCGGCAAACGCGAGCTGGCCGTTGCTGAGGTTGATGTAGTCGGTGTTCATGCCGCCGGCTTCAGGGTGAGCAATCGGTCGGTGACGCGCTCCAGTTGCGTGTGGTCGTGGCTGGTCCACACGCTAGCGCGGTCGGGTTGCTCGGCAATCCAGTGGGTGATCAGTTGTTCAATGATGGCCACGGTGGCGGCGTCGAGTGAGGCGGTGGGCTCGTCCAGCAGCAAGATGTCTGGGTCAATCAACAGCGCGCGCAACATGGCAACGATTTGCGCTTCGCCACCAGACAGGTGCTCCGCGCGCTGCCGCAAGAAGCTGTCGTCGCGCCCCAGTGCTTGCAGTAGCGTGTGCACGCGCTCTTCTGGAAATGCGTGGCCGCGGTGTAGGCGGAAGGCGAAGGGGGCGCGCAAGGCAGCTTGCACCGTGCCTTCGCGCAACGTCGGCCGTTGCGCTACATACACCACGCGTGCTCGATACGCCGGCATCGACCACTGCGCGAGCGTGCGCCCGTCGAGCGTCAACTCGCCACTTTGTAGCGGCTCCAGCCCCGCCAGCGTGCGCAGCAGCAGCGTCTTGCCACTGCCGGAAGGTCCAGTGATCCCAAGTCGCTCGCCTGCGTGCAGCGAGAGATCAAGGTTGCGCCACAACGTTCGGCCTTCGATCTGAAAGGCCAGATGCTGCGCCTGTAGAACGGTCTTGCCCGCGGCAATGGGATGCCCTGCGGAGTCTGCTGGGTGAGGCGAGTCGCTTGGTGGATTGGACATGAAAAGCCAGGCAGAGGATCGACTCGGGAAAGAATGCGAGTTGGCGGGTCAGGTTGGTTCTTCTGACAAGAATACTCAACCTGTCCATTTCGACGTGCAACCTTGGTGCGGCGCAGGGAGCCGAAGCCCAGCAACTTCATCCGCGGCGTTCCGGCCTCTCACCTCGCCGCATCTTGCACCGCCACGAACCCACCTGTATGCCGCTGCCATGGTCGTGCATACAGGTCACCGCGCGCAATCAATTGTGCGTGCGCACCGCTTCCCACCGTCTCGACCTTGTCCAGCACCACCAGCCGGACCATCCGCGTATTGGTGGATGCCGACTTGTCGATTCATCGCCGAAGAATGCACGCTCAACGCTTGAGGTGCGGCTTGGCGATGCGCCATTGCGACGCTAAGCCGCGGCGTCTCTCCCGTCAGCAGACAACCGTGTCGGACGTGACCGAACTACGCACACTTGAGACCTATGCAACGGGATCGAATTCAGCCAATCGCGCTCTGACCGTGTCTGGCTGGTTGAACCCAGCTTCTACACGGTGACCCTCGTCGTTTCCGCCACGAACATGCGGTGGCATTCAAGCGGCGACTTGCCGAACGGAATGGCCAAGTGACGGGCGAGGGGCTGAGTTCGGCGACCCGGTACTCACCGCCGGCGCACCTGAAACGTTGCTTCCAATGCGCGGAGCACTGTAGCTATGCGGGCTGCCGGTCGATTGCCATGTTTTGCATCGATCGCACACATGCGCAAGCAAGCGTGGTTCCCCCACCTTGCTTGCGAGGCCCCAGTGGGGCGCCGGGACGTTGTCCCGGCCGCGGGCCGTTCAGAGCCGCTCGAAGACCGCAGCGATGCCTTGGCCGCCGCCGATGCACATCGTCACCAGCGCGTACTTGCCACCGGTGCGGTGCAACTCGTATACCGCCTTTGTCGCGAGGAACGCGCCGGAGCAGCCGATCGGGTGGCCGAGCGCAATTGCGCCGCCGTTCGGGTTGACCTTCTTCATGTCGAACTCGAGGCCGCGTGAGACGGCGATCGCCTGTGCGGCGAACGCTTCGTTGCTCTCGATCACGTCCATCTGGTCGAGCGTCAGCCCGCCCTTCTTCAGCGCGAGCTTGGTCGCTGGAATCGGGCCTTCGCCCATGATCTCGTTGGGCACGCCGGCCACCGCGTAGCTCACGAGGCGCGCCATCGGCTTGTGCCCGGCAGCGGCGGCAACGGCTGCGTCGGCGAGGACGAAAAAGGCTGCGCCGTCGTTGATGCCCGAGGCGTTGCCCGCGGTCACCGAGCCGTCCTTCTTGAACGCCGGCTTCATCTTCGCGAGCGTCTCCATCGTCGTGTTGGGCTTGACGTGCTCATCGGTGTCGAACGTCACCTCACCCTTTCGCGTCTGCTTGACGATCGGCACGATCTGGCTCTTGAAGCGGCCCTCGGCAATCGCCGCCGCCGCCTTGCGGTGCGATTCGACGGCGACCGCGTCCTGCTCCTCGCGCGTGATGCCCCACTTGACGGTCAGGTTCTCGGCCGTGATGCCCATGTGGCCGACGCCGAACGGGTCGGTCAACGTTGCGACCATCATGTCGACGAGCTTGGTGTCGCCCATGCGCGCGCCGGTGCGCATCGCGGTCGACAGATAGCCGCCGCGGCTCATCACCTCGACGCCGCCACCGATGCCGTAGTCGCAATCGTTGAGCAGGATGTTCTGCGCTGTCGTCACGATCCCCTGCAGGCCGGACGAGCACAACCGGTTCACCGACATCGCGACCGATTCCATCGGCAGCCCGGCCTGAATCGACGCCACGCGCGCGACGTACGGGAAGCGCGATTCGGTGGGAATCGTGTTGCCGACCGTCACGTAGTTGATCGCCTTCGGATCGACACCGGAGCGCTTGATGGCCTCCTTCATCACCGTGCCGGCAAGTTCCGCCGGTTCGATGTCGGCGAGCGATCCGCCGAAAGTGCCGATTGCCGAACGGGCTGCGCCCAAAACCACCACATCACGTTTGCTCATGCTCTATCTCCAGTTGAAAATGACCGAATACCCTAGTTGACACCTTCGGGCTGGCTTCCACCTTACGCTAAATCAGCCCGCTTACGCCACAATCCCCCCATGAAAACCCTGATGACAGACCGGCCGCAGACGCTTGGCGAAGAAATCGCCAACGCCGTCAGCCATGGCGTCGGTTTTCTGCTTGCCATCGCGTCGCTTCCGATTCTCGTGCATCACGCTGCGCTGCGCGGAAGCGCTTTCGACGTCGTCGGCGCGAGCGTGTTCGCAGCGACGATGATCATGCTGTACTCGATCTCGGCGCTCTACCACGCACTCCCGGCAAGCCGTGCGAAAGCCTTGCTCAACCGCCTGGACCACGCTGCGATCTATGTCTTCATCGCCGGCAGCTACACGCCGTTCACGCTCGGCGTGTTGCGCGGCGGCTGGGGCTGGACGCTGTTCGGCATCGTCTGGGCGTGCGCGGCGCTCGGCGTTGCAATCAAGTTGTTGAACCGGCTCAAGCATCCGCTGGTGTCGACCGGCCTGTACCTGGCTATGGGTTGGGTTGCGATTGTGGCCACCGGTCCGCTGATGGCGCGCATGCCTGGCCCGGGTCTCGCCTGGCTTGTCGCGGGAGGGCTCGCCTATACGCTGGGTGCATTTGTCTTCCTGCTCGACAACCGGTTGCGCTACGCACACTTCGTATGGCACCTGCTCGTGCTCGCCGGCACCGCCTGCCATTTCTTCGCTGCGCTCTGGTACGCGTACGCCTGAATCGATACCACGCGCGGCATCGGAGTTGTGATGCAGGCGGTTCGGCGCGCAATCTGTCACGAGAAAAGTTGTTGCATTGCAGCAAGTCGAAGCAGGCCGCGCACGCACACATCGCCGCCCGCTTGTGGTGAAGCTATACACGCAATGTGAGCGACCACTCCATTGAGTTCTGAATTGCCCGATTTTCAGGCAGGGGCTTGAGTTTTCGCGCCCTTTTCGATACGATTCGCGCTTCAGGATTCAGGGAAAACCCGTGATTCGCTCCGGAGCGCTGCGGGCGCCGCAAGCGCCTCGACAACTGGGCCTTCTGGCAGTTCGATCGGCAGTTCGATCGGCACTTCAAACGGCACTTCTATCCGGAGCACTTCTGGCGCCGGTCGGTTTGCTTGCCAAAGGTCCCGTCGAACAAAGCGGAACCGTCGCGCTTACCGAGTTGCCCCGGGAGGCCCGTGCCACCGAGATCGCCATCCGATCCGGGGGTCCGTTCAACTACAACAAGGATGGCGCAGTGTTCGGCAATCGCGAACGCCGGCTGCCGAGTGAAACCCGAGGGTACTACCGCGAATACACCGTCCCGACACCGGGCGCACCGGATCGGGGCGCCAGGCGCATCGTCTGCGGCGGCACCCAGCCGACTGTGCCCGATGCCTGCTACTACACCGCCGATCACTACACGAGCTTTCGACGCATCGTGCACTGATTCGGCCCCGACAGATACTTTTCTTGAACCAAGGAGGATCGCGACCATGCTTTTGCAGACAGTCCGTCCGAACATCGTCCAATCGATACGCGCCTACCGCGTGGAAGACCTGTCGCAGGCGGCGCAAGCCGTCGGCCAGCACTTCCTGTACGTCAACCTGACGGTGGCACAATCGAAGCAGGATGTGCTCGACGCCATCGCCGCTGCGTTTCTGTTCCCGCCGCATTTCGGCAAGAACCTCGACGCGCTCTACGACTGCATGACCGACCTCGTCCACAAGGCTGGCTCGCAGCCGGGCTTCGTCGTCGTCCTCGAGCAGCTCCCCGACAACCCCCGCTTTGACCGTGAGGCGCGCGAGCAGTTGCTCGACGTCTTTCGCGATGCGGCTGACTTCTGGGGGGAACGAAAGATACCGTTCAGGTGCTTCTATTCTTTTCAGTAGCCCGCTCCCAGGAACAAGGGTCATGGGAGCGGGCGACGGATGGGACCCAAATCAACACGGACAAGCCGACCAGGCCGCTGACCAAGAGCGCTGCGAGCGCGAATTTCGGCATGAACATGCCGATGATGAGCAGCGCGTTTGATACCGCGATGTGGTTGACCGCAGCCTGAACGACGCGTCATTTGCACTCGATCGAAAGAGCGGCCTGCGGGCCGCTTCTTTTCTTGGCGCGCGGCTCGGAATCAAGCCGCCGACGCAAGCGCACGCGTGAGCGAAAGGTATTCGGCGACGGGCACCTCTTCGGCGCGGCGCGCGAGATCGAACCCACCCGCGTAGCCATGCGACGCGAGCCAGGGGCCGAGCGTGTTGCGCAAGACCTTGCGTCGCTGCGAGAACGCGAGCGTGACGATCTGGCCGAGCAGCGCGGCGTCGATACCCGGCTCGGCGGGCAGCGGCCGCATCCGCACGACGGCTGAATCAACCCGTGGCGGCGGCTCGAAAGCCTCGGGCGGCACGTCGAGCAGCGCGTCGATCGCATAGCGCCACTGCAGCATCACACTCAGGCGGCCATAGGTCTTGCTGCCAGGCGCGGCAGCCATGCGAGCGACGACCTCCTTTTGCAGCATGAAGTGCTGGTCGGCGATGTGGTCGACATGCTCCAGCAAGTGAAAGAGGATTGGCGTCGAGATGTTGTAGGGCAGGTTGCCGACTACCCGCAGCGGACGCCCGAACTGGCGTGCGAGTTCACCGAAATCGACCCTCAGCACGTCGGACTCGATGACGTAAAGTTCATCCCGTCGTCGCAACCGGGCCGCGAGGTCGCGATCGAGCTCGATCACTGTCAGTATGCCGCAGCGTGCCGCAAGCGGCCCGGTCAGCGCGCCCAGGCCCGGGCCGATCTCGACCATCGCGTCGCCGGGTTGGGGTGCTATCGCATCGACGATCGCACCAATGACGAATTCGTCGGTCAGGAAGTGCTGGCCGAAGCGCTTGCGCGCGAGATGCCTCATGGGCCGCGGCGCTGCTCTGGTGTCAACTCACGTCGGCGGTTCGCGCATTTCGACATAAGCGCGCGCGCGCAGATCGCGCGTCCATTCGGCGTAGGCCTCGGCGAACTTTTGTTCGCGCAGCACATTGCGCGCCTGTTCGCGCTGCTGCTTCAGATCGAGCTCGACAGTGCGCCGTTCCTCGACCTGCACCAGATGCACGCCGAAGCGTGAGACGAAGGGGTCAGTCATGCCGCCAACGGGCACTGCGGCAATCGCCTTCTCGAACTCGGGCACGAAGGTTCCGGGCGAAGCCCAGCCCAGCTCGCCGCCCTGCGCGGCGCTCGCGTCCTCGGAGTTCGCACGCGCCGCCTGTTCGAAGCTGATCGTTCCGGCCTCGATCTGGCGCTTCAGCTCGGCGAGCCGGCGCAACGCGGCCTGCTCGTCGAGTTGCGGTGACGGGCGCAGCAAGATGTGCCGTGCGCGCGTCTGCACAATCGTGAATGCACGCCCGTCGCGCTTGTCGACGAGCTTGATAACGTGAAACCCGGCGCCGGTACGCAAAAGCGTCGGCGAAACTTGCCCCGGTTCGAGCGGGCGCACCGCGTCGACGAACACGTCGGGTAACTTGTCCGCCGGTCGCATGCCGATCTCGCCGCCCTTGCTGCGGTTCGCATCTTCCGACATCTCGCTTGCGACCTGCGCGAACGGCTCGCCCGCCTTGACCTTGGCGAGCGCCGATTCGGCGCGCGCCTTGCGCTCGGCGACGACCGCATCGCTCGCCCCTTCGGGCACGGTGACGAGCACCTGAGCGATGTTGTATTCGATTGATGCGCCCGTCGCTGCGCGCTGCTGGTCGAGCAGCGCGTCGATCTCGCGATCAGTCGGTTGAATGCGCGCGACCACATCGCGCTCGCGCACGCGCTCGACGGCGATCTGGTCGCGCAGGTTGTCGCGAAAGCGACCGTAGTCGATGCCTTCGCGCTGCAGCCGGTCGCGCAGTTGATCGAGCGGGATCTTGTTCTGCGCCGCGATGTTGGCGATCGCGCGGTCGACCTCGGCGGGATCGACCTTGACGCCGATGTCGCGCGCATAGGTGACCAGTACGCGCTCGTCGATCAGCGCGTTCGTAATCTGCTGACGCAGCACCGCATCCGGCGGCAGCCGCGCGCCGGTGCGCGCGGCGTCCTGTTTCACGCGCTCCATGCGTTGCTCGACCTCGCCTGCGGTGACGAGCTCGGAGTTGACGATGGCGACGATGTAGTCGCCCGGTCGAATCTCGGCGCGTGAGGCTTGGGCCCAGGCCGCGGCGGCGCCACTCATCAGTAGCGCCGCTGCCAGGGCGGCCAGCAGGCGCGGCAAGCGTCTCGGTTCAATCATAGAAAGGTTGGTTGGTGGCGGGCGAGCGCCGGTCACGCAGCAATTGGTAGCCAGGGATATTGTCCTTCAAGAGCTGGAGCGGACTCGGCCCCAGGCGCGACAGGCCGACGAGCTCGAGTTGGATCATCAGCCGCGTCGTCGCTTCGCTCAATCCGGTCGATAGCCGCTCGACGACGACGCGGCCGATCCAGCAGCCTGCGTCGTACTCGAAGCCGAGCACGGCGTCCGTGATGCGGCTGTCGTTCACGTTGTAGTTGACGCGACCGACGGTGTAGAGGCTGCCCCGGCACGTGCTGCTTGACGAGGACGGAGCACTGCCTATGTCCGATCGCGCGCGCTCGGCCGGCGTCGGCCCGAAGATCGGCCACTGCCAACCCATCTGCACCTGTTCGGTCTTGTCGGGCGTCTGCCGATACGCGAGGTTCAGGGTGTGAAACGGCGCGGGCGTATAGCGTGCGCCGACGATCAGGCGCGACAACTCCTGCACGTCGGGGTCGTACTGGATCGACGCGTCCAGACTGAGGGTGGGGATGAGCGACGTCGAGCCGTAAGCAAGCACATCGGAGAAGCGCC
>JBDTSN010000059.1:0-8398 GCA_039931145.1 Burkholderiales bacterium
GACGACGAAGCACAGCGCCCAGACGATCGAGAGCGCCGATTCGATGAAGACCGGCCACATGCGGCGAAACTTCCAGTGCAGCATCACGTCGGCGTGCTTGTGGAAGACTTGCATCAGCCCGCGTGCCCAGCGCAGGCGCTGCCGGTACAGGCCCTTGACGGTCGTCGGCACCGTCATCCAGACGAGGGCGCGCGGCTCGTAGCGCACGTCGTAGAAGCGCTTCTGTAACTTCCAGGTGAGCTCGATATCCTCGGTCGGCATGTTGGGCGAGAAGCCGCCGACGTCGAATACCGCGCTGCGCCGGAACGCGGCGACGACACCCGACACGGTGACGATACGGCCCCAGATGCGCTGCGAACGGCGCAGCAAGCTGACGATCGAGCTGAACTCGATCGCCTGCAGGCGGGCTAGGAAATTGTCTGCATTGCGCACCCGCGGGTTGCCGGTGACTGCTGCCACCCGCGCGCTCCGAAAGTGCGGCACGATGCGTCGCAGGATGTCGGGCTCGGGCGCGGCGTCGGCGTCGAGCGTCAGCACGATCTCGCCGGTGACAAGTGGCAGCGCGTCGTTGAGCGCAAGTGCCTTGCCTTCGTTGACCATCTTGCGCACCAGCCGGACGTGCCCCGAACGCACGAAAGGCATCACGCACTGCAGCGTGTTGTCGGTCGAACCATCGTCGATGACGACGACCTCGTACGCCGGGTAGTCGATGGCGCAGGCGGCGGTGAGCGTCTGCGCGATGACGCCAGCTTCGTTGTGCGCCGGGATCAGGACGGTGACACGCGGCAGCGTCTGCGTATCCGCAAACTGGCTGCTCGGCGGCGCGTCGTTACGCTCCCAACGCCGGACAAAAAAGAGCGAGGTCGTGATCCACATGATGCTGGTCACGATCGGGTACGCGGCAAAGAACCACAGCGCCCAGGTGTAGGGCAGCGTGTACTGCGAAGCGACGACGAGGTCAGCCAAGAACTGCATGCGATGGACGGAAGTCAGTATCGAGACGGCGCCGACTCGGTCTCGATGTCGTCATTTGACGCAGAAGGCGAACCATCGGCGAACGGCGCCGAAACGCTGCGTACGAGCTCGGAATCCACGCAGCGATAGAACTTGAGAGGCCCATCCACGCCGACAGTGACGAAGCGGCTGCGCTGCAGTTTCGCCCAGTCGGCGCTGATCGTGCGGCCGTGCCAATCGGTGCGATAGCTGAAGTCCGCCACGGCGACACCGCGGCGCTCACCCTTGCGCCGGAAGATCGCGCGGTTGTGCAGGACCCAGGCCAGCGTGAGCAGCGGGACGACGATCAGGGTGCCGACGATCAGCCAAACGAGTCGGCTAGTCTCCCAAGGCTGGCGGCCGACAAGCAGCCACATCCAAACGAATCCCACCCAGCCAAGGACGACGACCAGGATTCGTAGCAGTTCCCGTGCGCCAAGCTCTCCTGAATTGCGACGCGTCGGCATTCAGCCGATGTCGGCGTGGGCGCCGCAGCGTCGCCGCGCAGATATCGCAACAATGCCGAACAGGCCGGCGAACATCAGCGCCCAGCTTGCGGGCTCGGGCACCGGCCGCACGTCACCCGACATCAGCAGGTTCTCGACCGGCACGGTCGACCAGTTGCCGCCGCTTCGCGACCAGGAGAGCTCAACGACGCCAGCCTGAAGGCGGTCATAGGCACCGAGTTCGAACGAGTAGAGACCTACGCCAAGCTGCAAGTTGGATTCGAAACCCAGTCTTTCGCGAGGGTTCAGGAAGTTGTTCTCAAGCGCCAGCGTATCGCGTGCGCCGCCGAGCCGAAAGAAGAAGCCGTCGTCGTGAAGCACGCTGAAGTTGTACGTCCCGGCTTCGGTGATCCGGATGTAGCCAGCAAAGCGCGAGGTCCAGTTGTCCTGTCCTGCGCTCGGCCCATCGGGGGCGAACAAGGGTGCGAGGGCGACCTCGCCCCAGGTGGTGCCGTAGAGCGCGTTGTATTCAGCGTCGCCGTAGGAGATCGGGCTTGCACGGCCGGTCCAACTCGCTTCGATCATTCCTGGCGCCGGGCTAGCGTAGGCGGTGTGCCAATCGGCCAAGCCCCACAGACCCGTTCCCCAGGACAAGGTACCGATGGCGACACCCGTGCCGAAGGACGTTGTGGCTTCGTTCCAAAGGACGCTGCTGGCGTGCCATTCGTCACTCACCTTGAGAAATTCCCCATCGACACCGTGGCCGGCAGCGTAGAGGCCCGCGAGTTCCGGCGTGAGAACAACATCGGCGTGTGCGGCGCCGGCGGCGGCAAGGCATGCGAGCAAGGTGGGGGCCAAGCGACCGGCGCGAATTCGGGAGTTCATGGGTAAGCTCTCTGGCAAATTTGTCTTGGATCAATGATGCCAGCGAACTAGGGATTGCTCCGGCCGGTTATGCGTGGTCGCCGCTCCCGCTGCCCAATACGTCACGCGCGCCCCGTTTGGGCCGCCCCACGTGTGCGCAGGGCGTGAATCGCATACAACGGTCCGATGGCGCGAGACATTTCGATGTGCGCGATGCCGGCTTCGTCGAACTCGGACCCTTGCTCGGCAAAGCCGGCGCGGCGATAGAACGCCACCGCAGTGACCTGTGCATGCAGGCGCACCTCTTGATGACCCTGCGCACGCGCGGCCTGCACCAGTGCGTCGAGCACCGCACGGCCGACGCCACTGCCGCGCATGGCCTGCACCACCGCCATGCGGCCGATGCGCGCGACGTCATGCTTCTGATTGAGCATGCGCCCCGTCGCGAGCGGCAGACCGAGCCGGTTCACGGCCAACGCGTGCAGCGCACTGGCGTCGGCCGCGTCGTGCTCCATCGCAAGCGGCACGCCTTGCTCTTCGACGAACACGGCATGACGAATCGCCTGTGCATCGCTGCCGAGTTCGTCCCAGTTGCCGACGCGGACGTCGACCATCACTTCCCCGCCCTCGAACGCGTCGAAGATGTCGCGAAGCTCCCGCGGCACCGGGCGCGAGGTCTGCGACGCCGGGTCGGCAAAGACGTAGACAAGTTGGCCGCTGACGAGCAGGTCCTCGCCGCGGAACACCGCGCCTTCGAAGACGATGGACGATTTGCCGACACGTGCGCATCGCATGCCGACTTCGAGCATGTCGTCGTAGCGTGCGGACGCGTGGTATTCGAGCGTCGCCTTGCGCACGTAGAGGTCACCGCCGAGTGCTTCCATCGACGGCGCATACGGCAGCGCGAGCGCGCGCCAGTAACCGGCGATCGCGGTGTCGAAGTACATCAGGTAGTGGCCGTTGAAGACGATCTTCTGGGCGTCGATCTCGGCCCAGCGCACGCGCAGACGGTCACGGAATCGGAAGTCCTTGCGTTTCATGGAGCGAGTGCCTTTCGCAATGCCGCAGCGCAAACCGACTGCGCCGTGCGGGCCTGCGCAATCGCGCGGCCCATCTTGATGAAGTCGTGCGTCACGCCGCGCACGAGTTCGAGTTCGACCTCGACACCCGCGGCACGCAAGCTGTCGCCATAGGCGAGACCCTCGTCGACGAGCGGGTCGCATTCGGCGAGCAGGAGAAATGCGGGCGCTACGCCCTCGAAGTCGTCCGCGTTCAGTGGCGCAAAGCGCCAGTCGGTTCGTTGCGCCTGATCGATGTAGTGATCGAAGAACCAGGCGATGCTCGGTGCGTCGAGCAGATAGCCGTTGGCAAAGGTCTCGTGCGACGGCGTGTCGGCAAACGCAGCGGTGCCGGGCGTGATGAGCAATTGCAAAGCGAGTGCGAGGCCGCAGTCACGCGCGTGCAGCGCACAGGTGGCTGCAAGCGTGCCACCCGCACTGTCGCCACCGACCGCGAGCCGCCGGCCGTCGAGCCCGAGCGTGCCCGCATTCGCGGCGAGCCAGTGCATCGCGGCCCAACTGTCGTCGACCGCGGCCGGGAAACGGTGCTCGGGCGCGAGCCGGTAGTCGAGCGCGACGACCGCCACGCCGCTTTGCAACGCGAGTTGACGGCACAGGCTGTCGTGCGTCTCTAGCCCGCCGATCATGAAGCCCCCGCCGTGCAGGAACAGCAGCACCGGCGGGTGCGCCGCCGTTGGCGCATAGAACCGCGCGTCAAGCAGATGGTGATCGCCTCCGGGCAACTTGAAATCTTCCACGCGTTCGAGTGGAGCCCGCGGCAGATCGAGCACTTCAGCGCCCGCCGCGTAGGCGGCGCGTGCCTGTTGCGGCGTCAACGTGTGAAACGGCGGCCGATTCGCGCGCCTGATGCGCTCGAGCAGGCCGTGCATCTGCGGCGTGAGCGGCGGCGCGTGGGGTACGGGCTTCATTGATTGCTCACACCAGCGTCCGACGCGTCGAACTCAGCGACGATCTGCGAGCGCATGCGCGATCGTCCCCAGATCGACGTACTCGAGTTCGCTGCCGATCGGTACGCCGCGTGCCAGGCGCGTGCTGCGGATGCCACGCGCTTTCAGGCATTCGGCAAGCACATGCGAGGTCGCCTCGCCCTCGGCGGTGAAGTTGGTGGCGATGATCACTTCCTCGACAGTCCCGTCACTCGCGCGCGCAAGCAACTCGGGCAAGCCGATATCGTTGCCGCCGATGCCGTCGAGCGGGCTGAGCGGCCCCATCAGCACGAAGTACAGGCCGCGGTAGCTGCCACTGCGCTCGAGTGCGGCCTGATCGGCCGGTGTTTCGACAACGCAAAGCTGCCGTGCGTCGCGGCCCGCATCGAGGCAGGTCGCACAGATTGCCGCCTCGGTGAACGTATGGCAGCGGTCGCAATGCCGGATATGGCTGGCCGCCGCCTGCAGCGCAGCGGCAATCTGCTGTGCACCGGCGCGGTCGTGCTGCAACAGGTGAAACGCCATGCGCTGCGCGGACTTGACACCGACACCGGGCAAACGGCGCAAAGCGTCGATCAGCGCCTGCAGCGTCGCCTCGGCCATGGAGAATCAGCGCTGCGCCAGGCCGCGCACGACCTGCGGCTTGACCAGCAGGCGCACTTTCAGAACGGCAGCTTCATGCCCGGGGGCATCGGCATGCCGGCCGTCAGCTTGCCCATCTTCTCGCTGCTCACGGTCTCGGCGCGGCGCACGGCGTCGTTGAACGCAGCGGCGACCAGGTCTTCGAGCATGTCCTTGTCTTCTGCGAGCAGGCTTGGGTCGATGCTGACGCGGCGCACGTCGTTCTTGCACGTCATCGTGACCTTGACGAGGCCCGCGCCCGACTGACCTTCGACTTCCACCGTCGCAAGTTCCTCTTGCGCGCGCTTCAGGTTGTCCTGCATCGCCTGCGCCTGCTTCATCAGCCCTGCGAGTTGACCCTTCATCATTTCCTTGACTCCTGGTTGTGCCGCTTGCCGGCATCTGCACGGCGCTGCGGCGAATGCACGATCAGTGCGGCTTGACCGATCCGGGAACGATTCGCGCCGTGCTGTACTGCTGCATCAGCGCCTGCACGAGCGGATCGTCGTGGATGATTTTCTCGGCCGCCTTCTGGCGCCGCGCGCGCTCGGCTGCTTCGCGCAGCGCCGGCGTGTCCTGCGTCGCGCCGAGCTCGATTTCAAGCTCGACAGCGTGGCCGAGTGCATCGCGCAGCGCGGCCTGCAAGCGGTCGCGGTGGGCGGGCACGGTGAGCGCTTCGCGTTCGACGCGCAGTTGCCAACGGTTGCCGTCGATCGCGATGCACTGCGCCTGCAGCGCCAGTTCGCGCGCCAGCGCAGTGACGCTTCCGGCATCAATCAGTTTGCGCACCTGGCGCTCCCAACGGTCGCCGAGCGCGGTTGGTGACAGGTCGGAAGCCGCTTGCGCCACTCGGCGCGCGGTGGCCGCAGCCGGCTCTTTGGCGAGCAACGGTGCGGCGTGTTCGAAGCCCGCGGCGGGGTGATCGTCCCAGGGCGGTGGCTCGGGCGGCGTGGCGACGGCACGCGCTGCGGGCCGCGGTGCAGCGGCAGCGGCGGCCGTTCTGAGGCTCGTCGCACGGGGTGGCGCCGGCTGCGGCTCGACGGACGCACTACGCCCTCCCGGCGCGAACGCGAGCAGACGCAGCAACACCATCACAAGGCCACTGTATTCGTCGGGCGCCAGGCCGAGCTCGGCACGGCCATGCAGCACGATGCTGTAGAGCAGTTGCGTCTCGTCGGCCGCGAGCAGCGCCGCCAGACGCGTGACTTCCGGCGTCTCGGGGTCGTGCTCGTCGAGCGCCTGGGGCACTGCCTGGGCGACGGCCATCTGCTGCAACAGGGCCGCCATTTCCTCCAGCGTGCCGCCAGCCGAAAGACCGAGTGAGCGCAGGCCATCTACCGCGGTGATCACTGCGGCCCCGTCGCGCAGCGCGAGCGCCTCGACGAGCCGCAGCGCGTGGCTGCGATCGACCGCGCCAAGCATCTGGCGCACGCCAGCCTCGGCGAGCGCGCCGGCGCCAAACGCGATTGCCTGATCGGCAAGCGACAGGGCGTCGCGCATCGAGCCGCGCGCCGCGCGCGCGATCAGGCGCAGTGCGCCGAGCTCGGCGTCGACGCCCTCTTGCGCGAGCACGTCGGCCAGATGCGCCTGCACAGTCTGCGGCGCCATCGGCCGCAGGTTGAACTGCAGGCAGCGCGACAGCACAGTGGGTGGCACCTTCTGCGGGTCGGTTGTCGCGAGGACGAACTTCAGGTAGTCGGGCGGCTCTTCGAGCGTTTTCAACATCGCGTTGAAGGCGTGATTCGAGAGCATGTGCACTTCGTCGATCATGTAGACCTTGAAGCGTCCGACGACCGGCTTGTAGACGGCCTGGTCGAGCAATTGCGTGATCTCTTCGACGCCGCGATTGGATGCGGCGTCGAGCTCGACATAGTCGACGAAGCGCCCGGCGTCGATGTCGCGGCACGCGTCGCAGACGCCGCATGGCTTGGCGGTGATGCCGCCCTGCCCGTCGACGCCGGTGCAGTTGAGCGACTTGGCGAGGATGCGAGAGACGGTCGTCTTGCCGACGCCGCGGGTGCCGGTGAACAGATAGGCGTGGTGCAAGCGCTGGCGCGTCAGGGCGTTGACGAGCGCTTGCACCACATGCTCCTGCCCGACCAGCGTCGCGAAATCGCGCGGGCGGTACTTGCGGGCAAGCACGAGGTAGCTCATGTGACGATTCTACGAGCCGGCTGTGGCGCAGGCGGCCGCGCGAGACACAAGGGTGCGAGGCAATGCCCTCGCCTACAATCGCTCTCGACGGGCCTCCCCGCATGGAAGCGCGGCCAACCGGGTCAGGTCGGGAACGAAGCAGCCCTAACCGTTGTGACCAGTGCCGGGGTCAGGCTCGTCACCCTTAGCCCATGCCGGACTTCCGGCTTTCGATTTCGAACCGGTAGCCACAAGCTGACTCTCATGCGCGCCTTCCTTGCAGCCATGTTCGTCGTCGCGCTCGGGGTTCTCGCCGGGTGCGCTGCGCCGACACGGCTCAATGCGCAGTGGACCAATCCGCAGTTCGATGGCAAGCCACCACTCGGCAAGTTGCTCGTCATGAGCATCACCCCCGATGGCACGACGCGGCGTGTGTTCGAGGACATGATGGTCAAGGAACTCGAAGCGCGCGGCATTGCCGCTGTGCCGTCCTACCGTTTCCTTGCGGCTGACGGCCCGGCCACGCCGTCGCAAGTCGAGGCCGCTGTGAAAGAGTCGGGCGCGCAGTCGATTCTCACCTCGCGCGTCATCAGCGCCACCCAAAACATTCACGTGGCGCCCAGCGTGGCGATGGGTCCGGCCTGGGGTGGGCCTTGGGGCTGGCCATGGGGTTGGGGCGGCGGCTTCTACGGCTCCTACGGCGGCCTGTGGGGCGGCAGCTTCGCCGCACCGCAGGTCTGGACCGACGAAAACGTCATCGTCGACACCCAGTTCTTCGATGTCGGCACGCAGGCCATCGTCTGGTCCGGCTCGACGATGACGACGACTGCGCCCGGCGCGCAGGGCACGGTGCAGATCCTTCAGCAGTTCGCGCAAGTCATCGCCGACGCGATGGCTGCCGCCAAACTCATCTGAAGCGCCGTCGCGCGCGATCGAACTCCGAGCGCTGCACGACAGCATCGTTCGGCCCTGCGCCGGTGTCGCTTCACCCCGCCTGTCGAAACGCCATCACCGCTTGATTGCGTAGCGTGCGAAGCAAAGAGAGCTCCTTCTCGCTGAGCTCGAAGCTTCCCGCCTGCGGCTTGTCCGCATAGATCAGAGCAAACGGCGCGCCCTTCAGCGCGAGCGGCAGCAGCAGGAAGGCTGGCGCGTTCACGTGCTGCAAGTACCACGGCGGAAGACGCCTCGCAATCTGGGGTGCGGACGCGTCGGTGATCAAGCTGTCGGCGCCTTTGCGGCAGCCGGTGGCAAACAGATCCGCGTCCCCCTTCAAATCGACGTGAAAGCATCGCACCACGTCGTCGGCACCGGTGCCGAGGCCGTAGCGACCACTGAT
>JBDTSN010000060.1:0-8190 GCA_039931145.1 Burkholderiales bacterium
GGACGACAGCGAGTCATCGACCGTCTGCCGAGCCCGGCTGGCCGCCGCGCTGGCGGATGGCAGCCACAGCGAGGCGGCGCTGCGGCATGCGGCGAGGGCGCTGGACGGCATCGCCGCTGCCTGCAGTAAGGACGCGCGGCTGCCCTATGGCGATGCCTGCGCGCAGCTGGCGATGGCGCTCGCGCAGGCGGGCGATCGATCGCGGCTCGCGCGTTTGTGTGGGCTTCTGATCGAGCGGGATGGGCGCGCCGATTGGTGGGATATGAAGGATCTGATGCCGGCGCTGGCCCTGGCTGGTGATGTGCCGGGCATCCGGCGCATCGTCGCGGCCGTCGACCAGGCGGCCACGCAGCATGAGTGGGTACGCGCCTTTCAGCGCTCGGTGTTGTGGGCCGCGGCATCGACGGCGCTGTATGCGACCGGCCATGCGGATGAGGCACGAGCAGCCGGAAGCACCGCGCTGCAGGCCTTCGAGGAAGAACGCGACGGCAGCGTCACACCCAACGTGCTGCCCGTGCTGGTGCCGCCGCTGGTGCAGGCCGGTGACCGCGATGGGCTGCTGCGGTTGCTGCACATGCCAGCCGACAGGTGGCCCTATCAGCGCGAATGGGCGCCCGGCCTGCGCCTGCTGCTGCCGGCTCTGGCCGAATTGGGAGTCGACAACCCTCGCCCCGAAGCGCTCGAGCGGCTGGCCACGCGGGCTACGACGGCTCATGCCGAGGCCCAGTGTGACATCGCCCGCGCGCTGGCCAGGCGCGGCGAGACCGAGCGCGCCGCCGCGACGGCGGCCGCCATCGGCGCGCCACTGCACCGCGCACGGGCCCATCTGCGCATCGCCCAGTTGCTGGAGCAGCGCGGCGATATCGACGGTGCCAGGCGCATGCTCGACCATGCCGCCGCCGGGCTGCCGGCGGTCCGCGCCGACCTGGACCTGATGGGCGAGTTGGCCGCCTTTGCGGCCCGGATCGGCGCCCGTACCCGACTGCGCGACGAGTTGACGGCCGCATTCCTGCAATCGGCACGCCTGGAGATGCTGACCCTCAGCGCCGACATCTTTGCCCACGCCCTGCCCGGCCTCGCCGCTCGCGGCGAAACGACACCCCTCGAGCGCGCTCTTGCGCTCGTCGAGGCCACCGGCCCGGCCGAGCCACGTGCACGCTGCGCCGCCGCGCTGGCGCTGGCCTGCGCGCGCGCCGGCCGCGCCGCCGTGCGCGACCGCTCCGCACGCTGCGCACGACAGGCCCTGGCGGGCATCGTCGACCCCGCCGCAAGGGCCGTGCCGCTGCGCGACCTGGCGATCACATCGCTGGTGGCCGGGAGCCGCGACCAAGCCCTGGGCGCCTTCCTGCAAGCCCTCGCTGCGGCAAGGCTGGGCGGGCGTCTCGCCGTGCTGGACGTGGTGCAGGGGGCCTCGGACGTGGCATGCGAGTTTGGGGTCGCGCCGCAGGCGTTGGCGGCCATCGTCTACGAAGGCACCACGCCTGTCGTGGCCAACAGCAGCAGCCGCTGAGCCCCAGCCGCGGATGTACGTAGCGTGACACGTGTCATTGCCTACGATCGCATGAACGGACACGAAAGCGCCTCCGCCTTGTTGAAGACGGCGCACCGGCGTTCGATCCCAAAGGGAAGCGGGCCGTCCGACTCCGCCTGCTGCGCGAAGGTTCGCGATACGCAATCGCAGGCGACTGCTTCGTGGCGACCACTTCACGGCAGTGAGTGTCGACTGTGGGGCTCACGGTTCTGCGCAGTTCGAACAACTCTAGAGCATCGGCGCGACGAGTGAGGCCAGGCCTTCGAGCAGGCGTTCCCGCGCCGGTCGCGCGCGCCAGGCCTTCGGGTCGAGCGCGCGCGCATCGCGTTCGTAGCTGCGCTGCAGCGCGAGCAGCGCGGCGTTGAAGCCACGGTCGTAGACGGCGAGCATCAGCTCGAAGTTCAGGTGCAGGCTGCGCATGTCGAGGTTCACCGTGCCGAAGAGCGAGAACTCGTCGTCCACCGTCACGCTCTTGGTGTGCAGCAGCCCGGCGTCGAACTTCAGCACGTGCGCGCCGGCGGCGAACAGATCGTCGAAGAAGGCGCGGCTGGCGTAGGTGACGAGCTTCGAATCGTTCACCGCGGGCAGGATGATCGTGACCTCCACGCCGCGCATCGCCGCGTTTTGCAGCGCGAGCGCGAGGGAAGGGTCGGGCACGAAATACGGCGTCGTCAGCACGACGCGCTTGCGCGCCATCGCGATCGCATCGACGAGGATGCGCAGATTGGCGGCGATCTCGACCCCCGGCCCGGACGGCACGACCTGCACTCGCGCCACGCCGCCAACGACGCGGCGGGCTGTGTACGCTGCCGTGCTTGACGGCACATAGGGCTCGCCCGTCTGCAGCTTCCAATCGAACAGGAACACTGCGCGCAGCCCGGCGACGGCCGGCCCGGCGACGCGCACCATGGCGTCGATCCATTCACCGACGCCCGAGTCCTGCTTGAAGAAGCGCGGATCGACGAGGTTCATGCTGCCGGTGTAGGCAATGCGCTCGTCGATGACGACGATCTTGCGGTGCATGCGCAGGTCGGCGCGCTGGAAGACAAGCCCGAGGGGGCCGACAGCGAGTGCCACTTCGACCGGTATGCCCGCGGCGCGCAAGCGCGACGGCCAGCGGCCCTTCAGGAAGGGCTTGCTGCCGATCGCATCTAGCAACACTCGGCATTGCACGCCGCGCGCCGCGGCGCGCTCGAGCGCCTCGCCCACCTCGTCGGCCGTACCGCCCGCGTTCCAGATGTAGAACGCCATGTCGACACTCTCGTGTGCGAGGTCGATGTCAGCGATGATCGCGCGCAAGATGTCTTCGGCGCCAGCGTGCAGCACCAGGGTCGAACCCTCGAGTACCGGCAGGCCAGCGGCTTTCTCGGCGAGTTTGGCGATGCCGCGCAAGGGCTGCGGCAGCGCATGCGCTCCGGCGATGTCGGGCTGCCACAGCGGCGTCGCGACATCCGGAAACGCGGCGTAGAACGCGTGCGCACGGCGCAAGCGCTCGCGCCCGATCGGCCGCTCGCCGAACAGCAGATACATCACGACACCGGCGTACGGCACCAGGGCGACGAGCAGCAACCACGCGTAGGCGCTGCCCGCCGGGCGGCGCACCCAGATCACGCGCAGTGCAACGCCGCCGACGCCGACGAAGTGCAGCGCGGTGAGGAAGATCTCCCAGAACAGCGCAGCGTTCATGTGCGTGCCCTCGGGAACTCAGCGAGCAGCAGGTTCACCACCGATTGCAAGACAGACCGCCGGGTCGCCCGCACAGCGGCGCATCGGCGGCCCGCAGCGAGAGCGTTGCTCAGATCAGGGTTCCAACACCATGTTGGCGACGTAGCCGAGGCTGTGTCCCTTGGTGTTGTCAGAATCGGCGCCGATGCCGATGGCAATGACGGCCGGCACCTTGCCCGGGCTCTCGTCGGCGAAGAGCTTCTTGAAGTCTGCATTCACGTCGCGCTTTTCCGTCTTCCACTGCTTGAGATCGGCCGTGCCTGTCTCGAGCACGATGTAGCGCGTGCGGCGCGAGAACGCATTGTCGAGCGCCGTGCCGATCGGCAGGTTCGCGTCCCAGACGTAGCAGACATTGGCCGTCGCGAGCGGCTCTTCGGTCTTCGCCTGGCCGATCTTGAGCAGTTGACGCTCGAGGAAGGGCACTTGGTCCATCGGCAGATCGAACGAGACGCAGACCTTGAGTGCGGTGTCGTCGCCCTGCTTGACGCGCAGATCGGCTTTCGGTACCGGATCATCGACGCGCCACTGCCATGAAAGCTTCGCCGTTGGCGCCGTCCATCTCACCCGGTCCACCAGGTTGCCGAAAGACTCCTTGGCCTCGACGCGCAGCGCTTTGCGGCCATCGATCTCGACCACCGAGAAGGCAGTGAATGGCTTGGCCTGCGGGTCCTGCCCGGGCAGGCCGACGACATGCCACGGCGCCGGCGGTGCGCCCGATTCCTTGAACGGTGTGAGCGCCGCGCCGTCTGCGGCGAGCGTCGGCGCAGAGGCGGCGGCAAGCGACGCGCACAGCGCGACGCGAATGAGTGGATGACGGATCATGGTTGCCTCGTTGTGTTGTTCGGCGTGCAGCGCAGGGCAGCGTTGACGGACGAATCGTAGTCGAGATGGGCGAAATGCACACCGCGCAAGCCGGGGGCCCCGGCGGCGCTGCGAGGGTGGGTCACGTCAATGAACGCCAGCCGGCGGACAGACGCGTCACGATCGTCACGCCACACAGCACTGCAAATCCGTAGGCGAAAGTTGCGAAATACGCCGGCCAGAGACACATCAGCACGAAGCAGCTGATTGTCTCGGTCGCTTCCGTCAGCCCGCCGAGGTAGAAGATGCCCTTGGCCGGGAAAGCCTTGCTCGCCAGCTGGCACCGCTCGGCCATCACGGCGTAGGCCAGGAAGCTCGAACCCGTGCCGATGAAGGCGGCGAGCAGCACGGCCGCTGGGAGCGCGTTGGCGGCCGGGTCGGCGATCGCGAACGCGAGCGGGATGCTGGCGTAGAACAGGAAATCGAGCGCGATGTCGAGAAACGCACCGCGATCGGTCGGCCGCGTCTGGCGCGCCACCGCACCGTCCAATCCGTCGGCAACGCGGCTCGCGAGCAGTAGCGCGAGGCCGGCGCCGAACTGTTGCTGCGTGATCGCCGCGGCGGCAGAGACGCCGATCGCGAAGCCTGCCCAGGTCACCACATCCGCGCCGATGCCGGCACGTACGAGCAGCCGCGCGGCGCGATCGAGGCTAGGCTTGAGTGCGGCGATCGCGAGGCGGTCAAGCATGCGTCGCGAAACGTTGTGTAGCGCGCGGACCGGCGGCGCGCAGCCGCAGCCTACTTCTTCGGCGCCGCTTTGGCCCCGTCAGCCGTCTTGCCGCCAAGCTTCTGACAAGTACCCTTGGCGACGTACTTCCAGTCGTCGATGCTGCCATCGGCCTTCGCCTGGCCGGCACACGAATGGGAGCCCGACAGATTCGCACAGTCGTTCTGCCCCGCTTTCGCGATGCCGTAGCACTTCTCCTTGCCGGCGGCGTCGGCTGCCGCCGCGGCATCGGCGAGGCCGAGGGCAAGCACCGACGCGAGTGCGGACGCGAGAGCCGACGAGACGATCAGGTGTTGCTTGTTCATGCAGTGACTCCTTGCGACCTAGCGCAACGCGAGGCCGACGGCACCCTGCTGCGAAAGGTCCTCGGCTTCCAGAGCGGCCATTATGAATCCGGCACGTGCAGTACGTGCAGCGGTGCAGATCAACCGCTGCGCGGGCCGAAGCCGCCACCGCCCGGCGTCTCGATCACGAACATGTCGCCCACCGCCATCTCGGTACTGCCGATGTGGGCCAGGGCTTCGATGCTGCCATCGGCGCGTTCGACGCGATTGATGCCGAGCGCGCCCGGCTCGCCCCCCGCCATGCCGAACGCCGGCACAACGCGGCCGTTGGACAGGATCGACGCCGTCATCGGCTCGAGGAAGCGCACGCGGCGCACGCCGCCGTCGCCACCGCGGTGCAAGCCCGCGCCACCCGAACCGGCGCGGATCGCGTAGCTCTCCAGGCGCACCGGGAAGCGGAATTCGAGCACCTCGGGGTCGGTCAGGCGTGAGTTGGTCATGTGCGTCTGCACCACACTCGTGCCGTCGAAGTCGGGCCCCGCCCCACTGCCGCCCGAGACCGTCTCGTAGTACTGATGGCGCGCGTTGCCGAAGGTGAAGTTGTTCATCGTGCACTGGCCCGACGCCATCACGCCGAGCGCGCCGTAGAGCGCGTTCGTGATGCAGGTCGACGTCTCCACATTGCCGGCGACGACCGAGGCCGGCGGCTTGGGGTTGAGCATCGAGCCTTCGGGGATGATGACCTTGAGGGGTTTGAGGCAGCCGGCGTTGAGCGGGATGTCGTCATCGACCAGCGTGCGAAAGACGTAGAGCACGGCCGCCATGCAGACGGCGGTCGGCGCGTTGAAATTGTTCGCGAGCTGCGGCGAGGTGCCGGCGAAATCGATCTCGGCGCTGCGCGCATCGGCATCGACGCGGACCGCGACCTTGATCTGGGCACCGTTGTCGAGCGCCAGCGTGAACTGCCCGTCCTTCAGCTTCGTGATCACGCGGCGCACCGACTCCTCGGCGTTGTCCTGCACGTGGCGCATGTAGGCATGCACGACGGGCAGACCGAATTGGGCGACGATGCGGCGCAACTCCTGCACGCCTTTTTCATTCGCCGCGATCTGCGCCTTCAGGTCAGCAAAGTTCTGCTGCGGGTTGCGCGAGGGGTATTCACCGCTCGACAGCAATTCGAGGATCTCCGTCTCGCGCAGGCGTCCGCGCTCGACCAGCAAGACGTTGTCGAGCTGCACGCCCTCTTCCTCGATGCGCGTCGAGAACGGCGGCATCGAGCCCGGCGTCGTGCCGCCGATGTCGGCGTGATGACCGCGAGAACCGACATAGAAGATGGGTCGCGCGCCCTCACCCTGACCCTCTCCCAGAGGGAGAGGGGAAAAGTCCCCGTGCGTTGCGAGATCACGCGGTTCGGCTCCCTCGCCCCCTGGGAGAGGGCGGGGGTGAGGGCCGGCGCCACTCGATAGATACACCGGCGTCACGACCGTCACATCCGGCAGATGCGTGCCGCCGTGATACGGGTCGTTCAGCACGTACACATTCCCTGGCTGCATCTTCCCGGCATTGCGCACGATCACGGTCTTGATCGACTCGCTCATCGAGCCGAGGTGCACAGGCATGTGCGGCGCATTCGCGATCAGGTTGCCCTCAGCGTCGAAAAGCGCACATGAAAAATCGAGCCGCTCCTTGATGTTCACGGAGTAGGCGGTGTTCTGCAGTTGCAGCCCCATCTGCTCGGCGATGTTCATGAAGAGGTTGTTGAAGACTTCGAGCATCACCGGGTCGACGGCGGTGCCGATCGCATGGCGCGTCTCGCGTGGCTGCACGCGCTCAAGCACGAGGTGATCGAGAGCCGTCACGCGCGCCTGCCAGCCGGGCTCGACGACGGTCGTCGCGTTGCGCTCGGCGATCACCGCCGGACCGTCGATGTGGTGGCCGGGTCGCGCCTGCTCGCGCAGCGCGAGCGCCGCGTCGCGCCACGCACCGCCACTGTAGAGTCGCACGCGCTCGACGGATGGCGCGGCACCGCTCGCGAGCGCGTCGCAACGCGGCTCTTCGGGTGCATCGGCAGCGCCAACCGCCTCCACCGACACTGCCTCGACGACGAGCGCACGCCCGTGCATCAGGAAGGCGAAGCGCTGGCGGTAGGCGGCCTCGAATGCGGCCTCGATCTCCCTGGCATCGCCGAACGGCACGACGAGCGCGCTGTCGGTGCCCTGGTAGCGCAGGTGCACGCGCCGGAGAAGTTGCACGTGCGACGCACCCACGCCCTGGCGCACGAGCTCGTCGCGCGCCTCATCTGCGAGCTCGTCGAGGCGCGCCGTCGCTTCCAGCAGCCCGGTCGCCAACGGCTGTTCGATCGCCGCTTCGCGCATCACGCTCTGGTCCGCAAGACCCATGCCGTAGGCCGACAGCACACCGGCGAGCGGGTGGACGAAGACGCGGTTCATGCCGAGTGCATCGGCCACCAGGCACGCATGCTGGCCGCCCGCGCCGCCAAAGCATTGCAGTGTGTAGCCCGTCACGTCATAGCCGCGCGCGACAGAAATTTTCTTGATCGCACCCGCCATCGCGCCCACCGCAATCGCGATGAAGCCTTCGGCGACCTGCTCGGCCGTACGCTGCTGGCCGGTCGCCGCGGCGAGCTCGGTGGCGAGCGCGTCGAACTGCGAAACGACGATCTCGCGATCGAGCGACTCGTCCCCCGCCGCGCCGAATACCTTCGGGAAATGCGCCGGCTGCACCTTGCCGAGCATCACGTTCGCGTCGGTCACAGTGAGTGGCCCGCCACGCCGGTAGCACGCCGGCCCCGGGTTCGCGCCTGCGCTCTGCGGCCCAGCGCGCAGCCGCGCGCCGTCGAACGACAGGATCGATCCACCACCCGCGGCGACGGTATGGATGCTCATCATCGGTGCGCGCATGCGCACGCCTGCAACCTGCGTCTCGAAGGCGCGCTCGAACTCACCCGCGTAATGCGACACGTCGGTCGAAGTGCCGCCCATGTCGAACCCAATGATCCGAACCGGGCCAGGCGGCCCGCCGCTTCCTCCTTCCCCCTCCGG
>JBDTSN010000061.1:0-8181 GCA_039931145.1 Burkholderiales bacterium
GCCTCGCAAAAAGGGCGCGGCCCCTCACCCCGGCCCTCTCCCCAAAGGGGCGAGGGGGCCGCCCGAGCGACGCGGAAGCTCGCTCTTTCTACGACAGGGGGCGTCATGCTCGTCACGCGCTACCGCGTACGATGCGTGCATGACTGCACCAGACTCCGGCACGCCCGCCGTCAACGAAACACCGTTCGCGGACCTCACGCCGCAAGCCGTGCTCGACGCGCTCGACGCCGTCGGCCTCTTCGGAGACGGCCGGATGATCCAGTTGAACTCGTACGAGAACCGCGTCTTCCAGGTCTTCCTCGAGTCGGGCGAGGTCGTGGTGCCGAAGTTCTACCGCCCCGGGCGCTGGAGCGACGCGCAGATCCTCGAGGAGCACACGTTCTCGGCCGAGCTCGCGGCGCGCGAGATTCCGGTCATCGCGCCGCTCGTCCTTGCCGCGACCCAGCCGCCCCGCGAGCCCGTTACGTTGAGCGGTGAGCCGCCGACACTCGCGCACGTGCTCGGCCAACGCGTCAGCGTCTCACCGCGCCGCTCGGGCCGCGCGCCGGAGTTGGAGGACGCGGGCACGCTCGAATGGATCGGCCGCTTCATCGGCCGCATGCATGCGGTCGGCGCGACGAAGCGCTTCGAACACCGCTGGACGCTCGACATTGCGACCTTCGGCACCGGCGCGCGCGACTACCTTCTTGCCAACGGCTGGGTGCCGCCCGAGGTGCTGCCCGGCTGGCGCGCAGCAATCGACAACGCGCTTGGCGAAGTGCAGCGCGCGTTCGACGCCCTGCCCGAGTTGCGCACGCTGCGCCTGCACGGCGACTGCCATCTCGGCAACATCCTGTGGAGCGACGCCGGCCCGCATTTCGTCGATCTCGACGACGCGTTGACGGGCCCGGCGATCCAGGACCTGTGGATGCTGCTGTCTGGCGAGCGCGCAAGCATGACGCGCCAGCTCGGCGCCGTGCTCTCCGGTTACGAGGACTTCATGGACTTCGACTGGCGCGAGCTGCGCCTCGTCGAACCACTGCGTACGCTGCGCCTGATCCATCACAGCGCGTGGCTTGCAAGGCGCTGGAACGACCCCGCGTTCCCGGTCGCGTTCCCGTGGTTCGCCGGATCAGCCTACTGGGGCCAGCAGACGACGCAACTTAACGAACAGATCGAAGCGATGCGCGATGCGCCGCTTGGAGCGCCTGCTTGATGATCGTCAATCATCAATTGCGGCAGGCGCGCTGAGACGTTGCTTTGTCGTCGCACCGGCGTGCACAATGGCTCGACTCACATCGAAGAAAGGAGAGTTCATGACCCGCTTGTCCCGCGCCCTGGCGCTTTGTTTCGTCGCTGCGCTCGCGGTGTCAGGCACGGCGCACGCCACCTGCCTGAGCGATATCGAGGCCGCTGCGCTCGTCGCCAACTACCTCGCGAAGACGCCGGCCACCAACCCGGAGGGCCTCTCAACTGCCGACGGTGAGTGTTCGCGCGCGAAGGTCAACAAGTTCCTACAGCAGCAGACCGGCGACAAGGTCATCGGCTACAAGGCCGGCCTGACCAACCCCGCGGTGCAAAAGCGCTTCAACGCCAGCGCACCGGTGTATGGCGTGATCTACGAGCAGATGATGTTGCAAGACGGCGCTACCGTCGATGCCAAATTCGGCGCTCGCCCGCTATTCGAGGCCGACATGCTCGTCCGTGTGCGTGACGCGGGAATCAACCAGGCGAAGACGCCCGCCGAAGTGGTGAAACACATCGACCAGGTGATTCCGGCGCTCGAACTGCCCGACCTCGTGGTCGCGGCGCCCGGCAAGCTCAACGGTGCTGCGATCACCGCGATCAACGTCGGCGCGCGCTACTTCGTTATGGGCACGCCGATCCCGGTCGCACCGAACTCCAAGATCGCGGATGCGCTGGGCACGATGACCGTCGTCGTCAGCGGCCCCGAAGGCGAACTCGACCGGGGCAAAGGCAGCGACGTGCTCGAGCACCCGCTCAATGCCGTGGTCTGGCTCGCGCAGGACTTGCAGCGTCAGGGAATCAAGCTGAAGAAGGGCGATCTCGTCAGCGTCGGCTCGTTCTCGAAGCTGATGCCACCAAAGGCCGGGCAGAAGATCGAAGTGCAGTACCAGGGCCTGCCCGGTGATCCGAAGGTCCGGGTCGGCTTCAAGTAGAACGAACTTCGCACGGAGCGCTAGCCGAGGCCAGCGGGCGGCCGACTGCGTTCATGTCCTCCGAGTCGGGCTCACGCCCGCCTCTCCCCCTTTACTTCACTCCGCCAGCCACCCGCCGCCCTCGGCGTGTGGCACCGAGTTCCACGACCGACGCACGCCACCGCCCGATCGGGTCGGTGGGGCGTACTGCGTAGTGAAGTAAAGGAGGAGGCGTCGGCCACTGGCCGACGACGGGGGACATGAACGGAGCAGTGCGCCCCGGCGGCCCGATCGCGCACGCCAACACTTGCCCTTGAACTCGGCAGCGCCGAGCGCGCGAGATGACAACGAAAGCCCGATTTGGTGGCGCGAAATTCAGCCCACGAGCATCGCGTTCACCCGCCGCACATAAGCGGCAGGATCTTCGAGCTGCCCGCCTTCAGCAAGCATCGCCTGATCGAACAGGATGTTCGCCAGATCGTCGAAGTGCGCGCTGCCGTCCAGTCGCTTCACGAGCGCATGCTCGGGATTGACTTCAAGCACCGGCTGCGTCGCCGGCGCCGCCTGCCCTGACTGCTTCAACAGACGCGCGAGGTGGCCGCTCATGTCGCCTTCCTCGACGACGAGGCAGGCGGGTGAATCGACGAGACGCGTCGTCACGCGCACGTCCTTCGCGCGGTCCTTGAGAGCCTCTTTCAGTTTTTCCAGCACTGGCTTGAACGCTTCGGACGCCGCTTCGGCCTGCTTCTTTTCTTCCTCGTCCTGCAGCTTGCCGAGATCGACTGCGCCGCGGGCGACGTTTTGGAGTTGTTTGCCGTCGAACTCGTACAGATGCGAGAGCATCCATTCGTCAACGCGATCGGTGAGCAGCAGCACCTCCAGCCCCTTCTTGCGGAAGATCTCGAGCTGCGGACTGCTCTTCGCGCCGGCGAGAGTGTCGGCGGTGATGTAGTAAATCGCCTCCTGGCCTTCCTTCATGCGGCCGACATAGTCGGCGAAAGAAACGCCTGCGTCGGCGTGGGTCGACGCGAAGCGCAGCAGCTTGGCGAGGCGCTCGTGGTTCGTGAAGTCTTCGCCGATGCCTTCCTTCAGCACGGCGCCGAAATCCTTCCAGAACGCGGCGTACTTTTCGCGCTGCGCGGCGTCCTCGCTGGTGGCGAGTTCTTCGAGCATCGACAGCACGCGCTTCGTCGAGCCCTCGCGGATCGCCTTCACGTCGCGGCTTTCCTGCAGCAGTTCGCGGCTCACGTTCAAGGGCAGATCAGCGCTGTCGATGATGCCCTTGACGAAGCGCAGATAGACCGGCATCAGCGCCTCGGCGTCATCCATGATGAAGACGCGCTTGACGTAGAGCTTCACGCCGCCGCGCTTGTCGCGATTCCACAGATCGAACGGCGCCTTCGCCGGCACGTAGAGCAGCTGCGTGTAGTCGGTGCGGCCCTCGACGCGGTTGTGCGTGTAGGCGAGCGGCGCCTCGCTGTCGTGGCTGATCTGCTTGTAGAACTCCTCGTACTGCTCGGGCGTGATCTCGCTCTTCGGCCGCGCCCAAAGCGCCGCCGCCTTGTTGACGGTCTCCCACTCGTCTTTCAGCACCTGCTCTTTCTTCTCGGCGTCCCACTCCTCCTTTTGCATCAGGATCGGCAGCGAGATGTGGTCCGAGTACTTGGCAATGATCGACTTCAGCTTCCAGCGGTCGAGGAACTCCTCTTCGCCGTCGCGCAGATGGAGGGTGACGTCGGTGCCGCGCGCGGGCTTCTCTATCATCTCGACCTCAAAGTCGCCTGCCCCTTGCGAGACCCAGCGCACGCCCTGGTCTGCCGGCAATCCGGCGCGGCGCGATTCGACCGAGATGCGGTCGGCGACGATGAAGCCGCTGTAAAAACCCACGCCGAACTGGCCGATCAGGTTCGCGTCCTTCTTCTGCTCGCCTTCGAGCGCGTTCATGAACTCTCGGGTGCCGCTCTTGGCGATCGTGCCGAGGTGGGCGATCGCCTCGTCCTGCGACATGCCGATGCCGTTGTCGCGGATCGTGATCGTCTTTGCCTCCTTGTCGATGAGCACGCGCACTTCGAGATTGGGCGCGTCCTCGTACAGCGCGGAGTTGTTCAGCGCCTCGAAGCGCAGCTTGTCGCATGCGTCCGACGCATTCGAGACAAGCTCGCGCAGGAAGATTTCCTTGTTCGAGTAGAGCGAGTGCGTGACGAGATGCAGGATCTGCTGCACCTCGGCTTGGAACGATAGCGTTTGCTTGGTCATGGTCTGCAAGGTGTGTGAGGGCCAGTGCCGCGCCTGGAAGTGCCTGGGCAGGCCAGGCAGCAGCGCTTCGAATCGCTGTAGATGAGGCCGCGGGCTGATGTTTCAAGGCCGGGCCGGCCCGCGCGCGCTTCGTCCGCTTCGTTTGCACACACCGCCAATGCATAGCCTCCTCGCCTCAGTCGCTGAAGTAGCATCCCGGCATGACATCACGCCTGCTCGCCTCGCTGCTTGCCGCCGCCCTCAGCCTGCTCGCCGCGCTGCCCGCCGCCGCCCAGAACGCACTGACCGTCTACGGCGGCTATCGCGGCGGCGGCTCGTTCGAGCAGACGGTTGGCGCGACGACGACGACCGACGACATCGACGGCAGCGGCGTGTTCGCACTGAGCTTCGAATGGGCGATCGACGCCGCACGCAACGGGCAGGTCTTCGCGCGCGGCCAGCGCACGCATCTTCAATTGGCGCCGGGCAGCGCACAGGCCAGCGTGCCGATCGACATCGCCTACCTGCACCTGGGCGGAACGAACTTCTTCGAGGGACACGCGGGCCAGGGCGCCTATATCGCGGGCGGCCTGGGTGCGACATTCATGTCACCGAGCGAGGGCGGGCTGAGCTCCGAGATCCGGCCATCGATGAGCCTCGCCCTCGGCTATGAGCATGCGCTCACGCCATCGGTTTCGCTGCGCGGCGAAGTGCGCGGTTACGCAACGCTGATCAACAGCAGCGGAGGTTTCTTCTGCTCCGGCGGTTGCGTCGTTTCGATCCACGGCGACGGCATGCTCCAGGCCGAAGCGCTGCTCGGTTTGTCGATGCGGTTCTGAGGTTCGTGGCAAAGCGACAGGGATCGACACAAAACGAGCCAGGGCTACCCGCGAAGGGCGAGCGAGGTACGCAAAATGTTCCCGTTTGAAGACTACGTTCGCCATGACGGCCTTGGCCTCGCCGCGCTCGTGAAGTCGGGCGAGGTGAGCCCGGCCGAGTTGCTCGAGACGGCGATCGCGCACATCGAAGCGCACAACCCGGCCTTGAACGCAGTGATCCGCACCCGCTACGACGCTGTGCGCGCCGAGGCGACGCAGGTCGATCGCACGGCGCCGTTCGCCGGCGTGCCCTTCCTCGTCAAGGATCTGGTCGCGACGATCGGCGGCGAGCCGACGGGCAACGGCAACCGGCTGCTCGCGTCGCTGCCGATGCCGCACGACAGCGAACTCGTGCGCCGTTTTCGCGCTGCGGGCGTCTTGATCGCCGGGCGCAGCAACACGCCGGAGTTCGGCCTCACACCCTACACCGAGCCGCGCGCCTTCGGGCCGACGCGCAACCCCTGGTCGGCGGCACATTCGCCGGGTGGGTCGAGCGGCGGCTCGGCCGCAGCGATCGCATCGGGCATGGTGCCGCTGGCAAGCGGCGGCGACGGCGGCGGCTCGATCCGCATCCCGGCCTCGTGCTGCGGCCTGTTCGGCCTCAAGCCGAGCCGCGGCCTGACGCCCACCGGGCCGGACTTCGGCGAGCTCTGGCACGGCTTCGCGATCGAGCACGTGCTCAGCCGCTCGGTGCGCGACAGCGCCGCGATGCTCGACGCGACCGCCGGCGCCGATGCTGGCGCGCCTTACGCGGCGCCAGCGCGCGCGCGACCCTACCTCGACGAAGCTGGCATCGAGCCCGGCCGTCTGCGCATCGCATTCACCCGCGAGCCGCTGTTCGGACAGGGCTTGGTGCACGCCGACTGCATCGCCGCGCTGGAGGGTGCGGCTCGCCTTCTCGAATCGCTCGGGCATCACGTCGAGGAGGCGGCGCCAGTGCTGGACCACGATGCCTGTGCGATCGCCTTCGCGACCGTCATTGCCGGCGAGACGCGTGCCGAGATCGTGCACGTCGCGCGGCTCATGCAGCGCAGGCCGCGCGCCCGCGACTTCGAACCCGCCACCTATACCCTGGGCCTGATGGGCCGGGCCACCGGCGCCGCAGCCTACGTTGCGGCGGTGCGCACGCTGCAGCTCGCGGCGCCGGCGCTGGCGCCGTTCGGCGGCGATGCGCAGCTGTTTCGCCTCGCGGGCCAGTTGGAGCGTGCGTCACCGTGGTTCTAGCGCCGGCCGTCCGGCTATTGATCTGACTTTGAATTGACAACTATTGATAGCTTGCGCATGATGCTATCCATGAGCAACACGACCATGAGCTTCGCATTGCCCGAGACGCTGCGGACCTACATCGACGAGAGGGTCCGCACCGGCGACTACGGCAACACCAGCGAGTACCTGCGCGAGCTGATCCGGCGCGATCGGGAAGAGCAAGCCGGGAAACGGCTGCGCGCCCTGATCGAGGAAGGCCTGAATTCGGGGCCGCCCACCGAACTGACCGAGTCTGACATTGCGGCGATCCACGAACAAATCCGCGTCGCCGGGCGGCGCAAGCGTTGAAGACTGCCCGCCTGCGGGCGCAGGCCAAGCGCGACCTTTCGGATACGGCGGTCTGCTACACCGAGCAAGGCGGAACGAAGCTGGGCCGCGCGTTCGTCGCTGCGGCCACCGCGGCGCTGGAACCGTTGAGCCGGATGCCAGGTCTTGGATCGCCCCGTGCGGCAGAGTTCTGCGGCGTGCCGGAACTTCGCGTCTTGAGCGTGAGTGGCTGGCCGGTGCAATGGTTCTACTTCGAACGCGACGATATTCTGGACGTCGTGCGACTGCTTGGTGAGCGGCAGGACATTGCCACGATCCTCACGACTGAGCCGCCCGCAGCAAGCTGAAGCTATGGCCAACGCAGGCGAGAACGAAGCCGACACCCGCGCCAAGCGGATCGACACAGCGCTGCACCCGAGGCCGTAGCTCGAGTGAGTCGCACCGACTGAAACACTGAGCATGCAACACCTGCCCGACTCGCGCTATGCCTGGAGGCGCCTTGCCATCACGCTGGCCCTGATGACGATCGGCAGTGCGGCGATGTACGTCGTCTCGGTCGTATTGCCTGCCGTGCAGGCCGACTTCGGCGTGTCGCGTGCGGACGCGTCGCTGCCGTACACGATGATGATGATTGGCTTTGGCGTCGGCGGCGTGCTGATGGGGCGGCTCGCGGACCGCTTCGGCGTGATGGTGCCACTCTTGATCGGCGCGGTGGGGCTCGGCGTCGGTTTCACGGTTGCCGCGCTGGCGCCGAACATCATGGCGTTCTCGCTCGCGCACGGGGTGCTGCTCGGCCTCGTTGGCAGCTCGGCCACCTTCGTGCCGCTGATCGCCGACACGTCGCTCTGGTTCGTGCGCCGGCGCGGCATCGCGGTCGCGATCTGCGCCAGCGGCAACTACCTCGCCGGCGCGGTCTGGCCGCCCATCGTGCAGCATTTCGTCGCCGACATTGGCTGGCGGCAGACGTATTTCTGGCTTGCCGCGTTCTCCTTCGTCAGCCTTTCGCTGCTCGCGCTGCTGATGCGGCCACGCCCGCCAATCGCGGCCGCAGTGGCGACGCCCCTGCCGACACCGTTGTCGATGCAGTCCGGCGCTGCTGCGAGCTTCGCCGCAGCCGACGCCAGGAGCCTGCCGAATCTGCCGTTTGGCCTGCCGCCAAAGCACGCGCTCGCGCTGCTGTGCGTCGCCGGCCTCGCGTGCTGCGTCGCGATGGCGATGCCTCAGGTGCATATCGTCGCCTACTGCGGCGATCTCGGCTACGGCGCGGCGCGCGGCGCGGAGATGCTGTCACTGATGCTTGGCGCGGGGATCATCAGCCGCCTCGTCTCGGGCGTCATCTGCGACCGGATCGGCGGCCTGCGCACGCTCGTGCTCGGCTCGATGCTGCAGGGCATCGC
>JBDTSN010000062.1:0-8110 GCA_039931145.1 Burkholderiales bacterium
GGTGCGGCGGTGGGCGGCGTAATCGGCAACCAGGTCGGCAAGGACAAGTAGTAGGCAGTCAGCCTCGCGCTCGCGCTCGCGCTCGCGCTCGCGCGGCGCGCCGCGTCCGTTCGCGCAACCACGCGATGGCGCGGTCTATCGCTGACGTGCGTATCGGGCGCTGCGGCGTTCCGTCGAGATGACGATGCCGATAGCGATGAGTGCGAATGCAAGCACATGAAATGCACGCGGCACTTCGCCCAAGACCGCGGCAGACATGAGCGCGGCGAAGACCGGAGCGAGATTGGAGAACAGGGCCGCAAGCGCCGGGCCGCCAGCCGCAACGCCGAGGGCCCAACAGTGGTACGCGATGATCGCCGGCCCGATGGCGATGAATGCGAGCGCGCCGATGACCCATCCGTTCCAGACGATGGGCGCCGCACCGAGCGTCTGTTCGACGATCGCCGTGCCACCCGCGAACACCAGCCCGAAGAGCGTTTGCAGCAGGAGCATGGCGGACCAATCCCACGCGGGACGCAGTGGCGCTCGCATCGATGGCGGTGGCCGCGCCAGCAGCCAGCTGTAGAAAGACCACGCAATGACGGCGGCGACGACATAGAGATCGCCAGGCAGGAATCTCAGTTCCGCGAGCGCCGCCAGCTCGCCGCGCGTGAGCACAACCGCGACACCCGCGAGCGAAAAGGCAGTGCCGAGCAACTGGCGCCGTGATGGATGTTCGCCGTACGCGAGTGCGCCGATGGCGAGCATCCAGACCGGCACCCTTGCGGCGATCAACGTGACATTGATCGCAGTCGACGTGACGAGCGCGAGGTATATCAGCGCGTTGTAGCTGCCCGCGCCGAACAAGCCGAGCGCGGCGAGATAGCGCCAGCGAGTCGCAATCTCGCGTGGCTGGCGCAGCGCGCGCCAGGCGAGCGGCAGGAGCAGTAGCGCAGCGAGCGCCCAGCGCAGGAAGTTGAGCGTCATCGGCGGCACGCTGCCGACGAGCAATCGGCCGATGACCGCATTGGCCGCCCACAAGAGCGGCGGCAACGTCATGAGGAAGATCGTGCGGCCGCTGAGGCGCACCGTCATCGCGGCGCGCCCTCGGGCATCTGCGTGCCGCAGTTCCAGCATTGCTCGAACGGCCCATCGATCACCTCGCGGCAGCCGGGGCAGACCCAATGCCGGCGTGGCGGATGGCGCAATTCATTCAGCAACTGGCGCGCCGCGTCGTACTGCGCGGCGTCCTCGACCCAGATCTCCGGCAACGCCTGATCGGGCGGTATCTCGCCCGCAATGCTGCTCGCGAAATAGCGCTGCACGGTCGATTTGATGCCGCCGTTGGTGAGCATGTCGGCCCAGAGCGTCGCGATCGCGATGTTGGGCGCCGTGGTGAGGCGTCTCATGGGGGTGACGTGGGAGAAGGCGGCGCGCTCGGCGATGTTGGCAAGTTGCTGGCACGATACCCTATCGCTATCCATCCTCTGCATCTCAAGGAGATCCACGCCATGACCCAGACCAGCCCCACGATCCGCGTCGAAAAGTACGGCGATGCCGACGCCATGCAACTCGTCGATCTGCTCGTCGGCGACCCCGGCGCGGGCGAGATCCGCATCCGCCACCACGCCTGCGGTCTGAATTTCATCGATGTTTATCAACGCTCGGGCGTCTATGCGCTGCCCCTGCCACTCTCGCTCGGCATGGAGGGCGCGGGCGTCGTCGAGGCCGTCGGCAAGGGCGTGACACACCTGAATGTGGGTGACCGCGCCGCGTATACGAGCAACCCTCCCGGCAGCTATTGCGTCGCGCGCGTGATGCCGGCAAAGTGCGTCGTCAAGCTGCCCGACGCCATCTCCTTCGAGACCGGCGCGGCGATGATGTTGAAAGGCCTGACGGCCCAATACCTGCTCAAGAAGACGCTGCCGCAGGGTGGGTTGCAGGCGGGTGACTTTGTTCTCTTTCACGCTGCGGCCGGTGGCGTCGGGCTGATCGCCTGCCAATGGGCGAAGGTGCTCGGCCTGCAGTTGATCGGCACCGCAGGATCAGACGAAAAGTGCGCGCTCGCCAGGGCGCACGGCGCGACGCACACGATCAACTACACCAGGGAAGACTTCGCAGCACGCGTGCGTGAGATCACCGGCGGCGCTGGCGTGAAGGTGGTCTACGACTCGATCGGCAAGGACACCTTCGACAAGTCGCTCGACTGCCTGCGCCCGTTCGGGCTGATGGTGAGCTACGGCAACGCTTCCGGCGTCGCGGCGCCGGTGGCGGTCGGCACGCTGGCCGCCAAAGGCTCGCTCTACCTGACGCGCCCGACGCTCTTCACCCACATCGCGACTCGCGAGGCGACGCAGGCCATGGCCGACGATCTGTTCGATGTCGTGACCAGCGGCAAGGTGGCGATCCGCATCGATCAGCGTTATGCATTGAAAGACGTCGCGCAGGCGCATCGCGATCTGGAAGCGCGCAAGACAACGGGCTGCAGCGTGTTGCTGCCATGAGATGACGACGTGCCGCGAGTGGCTGGCGCCTGACGAACCCCGCGCTCAACGCTCATCGCATATCTGCACACGCCGACGCCAACGCGGCATACTGCGCCGTCGCCCCGCCTCGGCGGGCATCGAAGGATCCGAACGTGACGCCCTCGCAGGCGCACAGCGCCCATGCAACCCAGCGCCGACCCGAAGATGACCGTCCTCATCCCTAGCGGGTCACAGCCGTCGGCCGCAGTGGCCGACGCGCTGGCACGCGTTGCGCTCGGCGATCGTGCGGCCTTTGCCACGCTTTATCGGCTGAGCCGCTCGCATCTGTTTGGGCTGATCCTGCGTATCAATCCGGATCGTGCCCAAGCCGAGGATGTGTTGCAGGAGGTCTTCATCAATGTGTGGCGCGCGCGCGTTGACTACGACGCCGCGCGTAGCCAGCCCTTGACCTGGCTGGGCAGCATTGCGCGCCATCGTGCCATCGACAGCTTGCGCCGTCGCAAGGCCGAGATCAGCACCGTCAGCGCCAACTTGGGGGACGACGACAGCGAGGCCGATGGCGACCGGCTGGCGGCGGTGCCGAGCGACGATGCTGGCCCGCTCCAGCTGTTGCAGCAAGCGGCACAGGCACGCGAGATCGAACACTGCCTGGCCGAACTTTCAGCCGAGCAGCAGCAATGCATGGCGCTTGCCTTCTATCAGGGGCTGTCGCATGCCGAAGTGGCGCAGCACCTCGCGCAGCCGCTGGGGACCGTGAAAAGCTGGGTGCGTCGCGCATTGCTCGCGCTGAAGACCTGCCTGAGCCGAATCCCGGTGGTGCCGGCAGGGACGCGCTGAGATGGACTACAGCCGCCGCGACCGCGCCGACCGCCTTGCGGCGGAGTACGTGCTAGGCACATTGCGCGGGCCTGCGCGGCGGCGCTTCGAATCCTTGCTGCCGGCGCATCCGGCGCTGCGCGATGCGGTCGCTTCGTGGCAGTCGCGCTTGTTGCCGTTGGCCGGCAGCGTCCCCGAAGTGGATCCGTCACCGGCCGTCTGGCGGCGCATCGAGGCGCGGCTGTTCCCCGAGCCGGCGCTGCAGGCGCTGCCCTGGTGGCGGCGAGTCGCACCCTGGCGCGGTCTCAGCGCCGTCACGGGGCTTGCGGCGCTGGTGCTGGTCGTTGCGCTGATTCAGGGGCCTTCCGCGCAGGCGCCGATCATCATCGTCCTAAGCTCGAACCCTGCAGCGGCGCAAGCGCTGAATGCCAGCTTCGTCGCCAGCGTCAGCGCCGATGGCCGCGCGCTCGTCTTGCGTCCGCTCAACGACCTGACGTTGGCGCCGGGGCGGGCGCTCGAGTTGTGGGCGGTGCCGGCACAAGGCGCGCCGCGCTCGCTCGGGCTGGTGCGCGCCGAAGGTGTGACCACGCTGATGCGGGCACAACTGCTGCGCGACACCGCCGCGTTTGCCGTCAGCGTCGAACCGACCGGCGGCTCGACCACCGGCGCGCCGACCGGGCCGATCGTGTCCGTGGGCAAGCTGCAAGCCTGAGGCGGCCCGGCGGGCGCCGCCTGCGGTGTCAGCCGATGGCGCGCGTCCCAGCTTCGCTGGACTTCCAGCGCTTCGAGTGGCTTGCGGGTTATTTGTGCCTTCGCCCATCGAACCCTGCATCCACTGCGTCGGCCGCTGCGTATCTGCCTCCTGACGCCGGTTCGCCGGCGCCGAGCCCGGCGCCCTACAGGCGCCGCCCATGTCAGGAAGGAGCCCATTCATGAAGAACCGAAATCCCCGATATCGCGGCCTGGCCGCAGCCATGCCACTCGCGCTGGCGGTGCTGTCAGGCGCGGCCGTGGCGTCCAGCCACCGAGAAGCACCCTTCATCACCACCCAGCCGAAGGTCGACGCGACGGACTTCTACATGTTCCGCAGCTACGAGGGCAACCGCTCCGACTACGTGACCTTGATCGCGAACTACCTGCCGCTGCAGGATGCGTATGGTGGACCGAACTATTTCTCGATGGATCCGAACGCGCTGTACGAGATTCACATCGACAACAACGGCGACGCCAAGGAGGACCTGACTTTCCAGTTCCGCTTCAGCAACACGCTGGCCAACAACGGTGCGGGCGTGAACCTGAACGTCGGTGGCAAGTCGGTCGGCATCCCGTTGGTCCAGGCCGGCGTGGTGAGCGCCGTCAACGATCCGAACCTGAACGTGCACGAAACCTATACGCTCAGCGTGGTGCGCGGCAATCGGCGCACCGGCGCCGTGCAGTCTGTGACGAACGCCGCGGGTGGCGGAAGAACCTTCGACAAGCCGGTGGACAACATCGGCACGAAGACCATTCCCGACTACGTTGCCTATGCTGGCAAGCATCTCTATACCGTCAACATGCCGGGCTGCAAAATGCCGGCGCGCGTCTTCGTCGGCCAGCGCCAGGATCCGTTCGCGGTGAACCTGGGCACGATCTTCGACCTGGTGCATGCGCCGGTGTCGTTCATCACCAACCCGGCGCTGATCAATGCCGCGCCGAACCCGCTCGCCGACAAGAACGTCACCACCCTCGCACTGGAGGTTCACAAGAGCTGCCTGACGGGCGGCGACGACGTGATCGGCGGCTGGACGACGGCCAGCCTGCGCCAGGCGCGGTTGCTCGACGGCAACCCGGCAGCGGGCCACCAGCGGAGCGAAAGGCCGGGCGGTGCCTGGGTGCAGGTGTCGCGGCTGGGGATGCCGCTCGTGAATGAAGTCGTCATCGGTCTGAAGGACAAGGACAAGTTCAACGCGTCGCAACCGGCTGGCGACGGCCAGTTCATCGACTACGTAACGAATCCGACGTTGCCGGCGCTGCTCGAAATCGCGCTCGCGATTCCGAACACCGCGCCGACGAACTTCCCGCGCAACGACCTGGTGACGACCTTCCTCACCGGCATCAAGGGCGTGAACCAGCCGAAGAACGTCACCGCGTCGGAAATGCTGCGGCTGAATACGGCCATTCCACCGGTGCCCTTCGCCAACCAGAACCGGCTAGGGATCGTAGGCAACATCCTGGCGGGCGGCAACGACAACGCCGGGTTCCCCAACGGGCGGCGGCCGAAGGACGATGTCGTGGACATCTCGCTGGTGGCTGTGATGGGTGGCCTGTGCGTGGCCAACGGCGACACCGACAAGCTCGGCTTCGGCGCGGATTGCAAGCCGTCGGCTGTGCCTCTTGGCGCCACGACGTTCTCGCTGCACGACGGTGTCGACCAGGCGGTGGTGCCGTTGCTCGGCCACTTTCCCTACCTGAACACGCCGCTCCCGGGCGCGCAGTAAGGAGCAGACCATGAACAAGCTCATCTGCTCCTGCGGTGCGGTCGTGGCGGCGGTCGCCCTGTTGTCGGCCTGTGGCGGCGGTGGAGGCGAGACCTCCCTGGCGCCCGCAGCCAACGTGGTGCCGGACAGCGCGCTCGCCTCGCCCGAAGCCTACACGCGCTACGTCGGCTCGCTGGCTCCCGACGACCAATCGGAACCATTGCTCCTCACGGGAGTGGTGGCGCCGGTGTCCGACAACACCGAGCCCATTCCTTTGGGCTGAGCGTCGCTGAGTGTCGACTGGGCCGATGCGCAGCTGCTGCGATGGCGGCACTGCGCATCGGGCCCGTCGGCTCGCTGCCGAGCGCCAGCCTTGTCGTGCTCTCGGGCACGTGAAACTGGATCCTTGCAGACAACATGATCGAGCGCCTCTTCGACCTGTCACCGCGCGTGATTGCGCGAGCACTCGGCGCACTGACGCTCATGGCGACAGTCGCAACGGCTGCTCACGGCGCGCCATTCACTCCGTCCAGCGACGACGAACTGGTGCAGCGACTGCCGCATCGGCTCGACGCTACAGCGCGCGCCCAACGCACGCTCGCAGCGCGCCACCCCGAAGAGCTGCGCCTGGCCACGGCAAATGCGCGCAGCGCCATCGAACGCGCCAGGCGTTTCGGCGATCCGCGCGAACTCGGAATCGCGCAGGCCTCGCTCGCGCACTGGTGGGGTTTGGCCAATCCGCCGCCGCAGGTGCGGCTGCTGCGCGCCATCATTCGCCAGAGCCAGCATGACTTCGCTACTGCGCTCGTCGACCTCGACTTTCTGGCGAGCGACGCCACGCCCGCGGTACCGCTGGTGGTGCAGGCGCAGGCCGCACTGACGCGCGCGTCAGTACTGCAAGTGACGGGCAGGTTGCCCGACGCGCAACTTGCTTGTGAAGCGCTGCTCGAACCGCGCTTTGCGTCGCTCGGCGCCGGATTGACGATACCTGCACGGGCCTGTGTTGCAGAACTGCGCAGCTTGCGCGGGCACGCCCGGGACGCCGCCATTGAGCTTGCTGGATTGGCGCGCGAAGCCGGCGCCGACGGCTGGCTCGCGCTGCTGCGTGCCGAGCTGGCTGAGCGCGTCGGTGATGCGGTCACGGCGCGTGCACAGTTCCGCGAAGCGACGGCGCTCGCAGGCAACGCCTACACGCGCGGCGCCTATGCAGACTGGCTGTTGAGCCAGGGACAGGCGCGCGAGACATTGGCACTGCTCGACGCCGATGATGCGGCGGCGGACGCCGACGCGCTGCTTCTGCGCCGCGCAATCGCTTTGCACCGGTTGCATGACGCGCGCGCGCCGCATCTTGCAGAGACGCTGGCCGCCCGCTTCGATGCCGCGACGCAGCGCGGAGAGAACTTCCACGCCCGAGAGCAAGCCCGCTTCGCGCTCGACGTGCTCGATCAACCGGCGCAGGCGCTGGCGCTCGCGCGCACCAACTGGCAGCATCAGAAGGAACCGGCCGACGCACTGCTGCTGGTGCGCGCGGCCGTTGCTGCCGGCGACGCCGCGGCCGCCGAGCCGGTGTATGAACGGGTGCGCGATGCAGGCTGGTCGGATGTTCGCCTGGCCGCCGCCAAACGAGGCGTGCAGCAATGAGCCGCTCCACTCCGGTCGACGCCGCGTCGATGCACACGGGCGTTCGAGCGTCGGTCTTGCGCCACTGGCGCGCCGCAGCAGTACTCGCCGCAGGCGTCCTGCTGGCCGGCAACGCCGCCGCCCACATGTCCAGCGATGCCTACCTGAGCTGGCACATCGACGGCACGCGTGTCGACGAGCGCATCGACATTGCGCTTCGCGATCTGGACCGTGAACTCGAGCTCGACGCTGATGACAACCAGCGGCTCAGCTGGGGTGAAGTGCGGCGCCGCTGGCCGGACATCGAGCAACTCGCGGACCGCGCAGTGCAGGTGCGCGCCGACGGCCAGGTCTGCAGCGTCAGCGCGCGCGCCGCGCCGCAACTCGACGAGCACAGCGACGGCCGATATGCGGTGCTGCTGCGTTCGCTGCGCTGCCCGGCCGCAGTGCGCCGGCTCGACGTCGACTATCGGCTCTTTGCGACGAGCGACGCCACCCATCGCGGCATTGCCCGCATCGTCACGCCTGAGGGCGAACGCAGTGCGGTGCTCGTGCCGGCCGCGGGCGGGCAGCAGTTCCCGATCGAATCCGACGCCGACGACACGAGCGCATCGGCTTCGGGAGCGTCCGCAACGCACGGCTTCAAACTGTTCACCGGCTTCGTCGCCGAGGGCATGCACCACATTGCTGTCGGCGCTGACCACGTGCTGTTCCTCGTCACGCTGCTGATGGTGGCAGTGTGGCGTCGTCAGG
>JBDTSN010000063.1:0-8098 GCA_039931145.1 Burkholderiales bacterium
AACATTGCCTGACTGACTTCCTATCTCTTCTCCGATCTCGACCTATGCCCCTGCCGAAGCCGCCCGCCAAGCCTGCCGCCCTGCTCAGCCCGGAGGATTTCGAATCGCAGGCCGCGCCAAAGCCGGGGCGGCGCGCGAGCAAGCCGTCTTCATCGGCAGCCGAGCCCTCCGTCCCAGCCGTGCTCGACCTGCAGGACACACGACCCGCGCCGTCCATAGTGACCGCGCTCACACATGCGCCGGCAGTCGCAGCGCTGCCGGACGCAGCCAAGCCTGTCGCCCGTCCCCGGCCACGCACGCCGCGCGGCACCGGCCCAGCGCGCCTGTTCGTTCTCGACACCAATGTGCTGATGCACGACCCGACATCGCTCTTTCGCTTCGAAGAGCACGACATCTACCTGCCGATGATCACGCTCGAGGAACTCGACGATCACAAGAAGGGTATGAGCGAGGTCGCGCGCAACGCGCGCCAGGTGAGCCGTGATCTCGATGCGCTCGCTGCCGCAGCGATGGGGCGCAACGGTGCCGCCGACATGAGCGATGGGCTGCCGCTGGCACGCACCGGGCATCGCGAGGCGGGAGGCAAGCTCTACTTCCAGACGACGCTCGTCAACGCGCCGCTGCCGGCCGGTCTGCCGCAGGGCAAGGCAGACAACCAGATCCTCGGCGTCGTGAAGGCGCTCGGCGAACAGATGGCGGGGCGCGAAGTCGTGCTGGTGTCGAAAGACATCAACATGCGCATCAAGGCGCGTGCGCTCGGCCTGAAGGCCGAGGACTACTTCAACGACAAGACGCTCGAAGACGGCGACCTGCTCTACACCGGCGTGCTGCATCTGCCTGCTGATTTCTGGGACCAGCACGGCAAGACGATGGAAAGCTGGAACCAGGGCGGATTGACGTACTACCGCATCAACGGGCCACTCGTTCCCTCGCTGCTGGTCAACCAGTTCGCCTACCTCGAGACGGCGGGCGCCGCGCCGCTCTACGCGAAAGTCACCGAGATCACCGGCAAGACGGCCGTGCTGCGCACGCTGAAGGAATACACCCACGCGAAGAATTCGGTCTGGGGTGTGACGGCGCGCAACCGCGAGCAGAACTTCGCGCTCAACCTGCTGATGGATCCGGATTGCGATTTCGTCACGCTGACCGGCACGGCAGGCACCGGCAAGACGCTGATGACGCTCGCCGCCGGCTTGAGCCAGGTGATGGACGACCGCCGCTACACCGAGATCATCGTCACCCGCGTCACCGTGCCGGTCGGCGAGGACATCGGCTTTCTGCCCGGTACCGAGGAAGAGAAGATGGGCCCATGGATGGGCGCCCTCGACGACAACCTCGAAGTGCTCTCGAAGACCGACTCCGGCGCCGGGGAGTGGGGCCGCGCCGCCACCAACGACCTGGTGCGCTCGAAGATCAAGATCAAGAGCCTGAACTTCATGCGCGGCCGCACCTTCCTCAACAAGTTCGTGATCATCGACGAGGCGCAGAACCTGACGCCCAAGCAGATGAAGACGCTGATCACGCGCGCCGGCCCGGGCACCAAGATCGTCTGCCTCGGCAACCTGGCGCAGATCGACACGCCCTACCTCACCGAAGGCAGTTCGGGGCTGACGTACGCGGTCGATCGCTTCAAGGGCTGGCCGCACGGCGGGCACGTCACGCTCGCACGCGGCGAGCGATCGCGGTTGGCGGATTTCGCCTCAGACGTCCTGTAACCGCAGCGTCGCGAACGCGTCGCCAGCGTGCCGCGAGATGCGGTCGCGCGGTGAGGCGAAGGCCGCCGTTCAGGCTGACAACGCCAAGCCGTGGCCGCTGGAAGCAACCCACCACCGCCACGTCCACTCGGGCGGGATCGCGCCGCCGGGCAGGCCTTCGATCACGTCCAGGCCCTTCTTCAACATCCACGACGAGTCGTGCCAGCCGGGGCCCATCGGCTCCTCGTCGATCGACCAACCCGTGTGCGCTTCGGTCTCGGTCGGCACAAGGGCGAGATCAACCGCCGCTTGCTCGCCCTTGAACTTTGTCCGCGCCCCTGCAAATGCCATTCTTGCCATGATGTGCACCCCTTCGATGAGTCAGGGATGCAGTGTTCATTGGCAATGCGCGGACGCCTATCCCTCTGAGGTCTGGAAAGGGGCTCGCGAGGCACCCCCAGTGGGGCCGGGGGGGTTGGCTCCCCCTTTCGGGGGGGGCTTCGGTGGAGCGTCAGCGCGGTTGACGACGCGCGACGCAGGGTCGCTCAGACCTTCGGGAACATGTCGCGAATCTGTTGCAACGCAGTCGGATCCTCGATCGTCGTCAGGTCGCCGGGGTCGCGGCGCTCGCAGATCGCCTGGATCGCGCGACGCAGCAGCTTGCCCGATCGCGTCTTCGGCAGTGCGCTGACGAAGCGCACGCGCGACGGCCGAGCGACGGCGCCGAGCGTCTTGTCGACGAGCTTCATGATCTCGCCTTCGAGCTTGAGTTTGGCCGCCTCGTCGCCGAGCGCGCTCGTGTCCTTCGCGATGACAAAGGCCATCGCGACCTGGCCCTTCAGCTGATCGGCGACGCCAACGACTGCGACCTCGGCAACGTTCGGGTGGCTCGAGATACTCTCTTCGATTTCGCGCGTGCCGAGTCGATGGCCAGCGACGTTGATCACGTCATCGGTGCGGCCGAGGATGAAGTAGTAGCCATCCTCGTCGCGCACCGCCCAGTCGAACGTGCTGTAGACAAGTTTGCCCGGCACCGTTTTCCAGTACGTCTCGACGAAGCGCTCATCGTCGCGCCAGACGGTCTGTAAGCAGCCTGGCGGCAGCGGCCCTTCGATCGCGAGAACGCCCTTCTTGCCGGCGCCGACCATCTCTTCACCGGTGTTCTCGTCGAGCAATTTGACGTCGAAGCCGTACATCGCGACGCCCGGGCTGCCGAACTTGCTCGGCATCTTCTGCACGCCGTTGGCGACGGTCAGGATCGGCCAGCCCGTTTCGGTCTGCCAGTAGTTGTCGATGATCGGCTTGTCGAGTGCTTCGGCAATCCACTGTGCGGTCGTCTCGTCGAGCGGTTCGCCGGCGAGGTAGAGCGTACGCAGCGACGACAGGTCGTAGCGTGTGAGTTGCGCCGGATCCTGCTTCTTGAGCACACGCACCGCGGTCGGCGCGCTGAACATCGCCGTCACCTTGTACTTCTCCACCAGGCTCCACCAGATGCCCGCGTCGGGCCGCGTCGGCAGGCCTTCGTAGAAGACTGTCGCCATACCGGCGATCAGTGGCCCGTAGACGATGTAGCTGTGGCCGACGACCCAGCCGATGTCGCTCGTCGAGAAGTAGGTCTCGCCCGCGTTGCAGCAGAAGATGTGCTTCATGCTCGCCGCGAGCGCCACCGCATAGCCGCCGGTGTCGCGCTGCACACCCTTCGGGGTGCCGGTCGTTCCGCTCGTGTAGAGCGTGTAGCTCGGGTGCGTCGAATCGACCCAGACGCACGGAACGACTGTGTTCATCTGCTGCTCGCGCAGCGTCGCATAGTCGAAGTCGCGATCAGCGACCGCATCGAACTTCGCGAGCTTGCGGTCGATCATCAACACCTTCGCCGGCTTGTGCTTTGCAAGCCGGATCGCCTCGTCGAGCAAGCCCTTGTAGGGCACGATCTTGCCGCTGCGGCTGCCGGCGTCAGCGCTGACGACGACGAGCGGCTCGGCGTTGTCGATCCGGCTCGCGAGGCTCGAACTTGCGAAGCCGCCGAAGACGACCGAGTGGATCGCGCCGATGCGCGCGCAGGCGAGCATCGCGAACGCGGCCTGCGCGATCATCGGCATGTAGATCAGCACGCGGTCGCCCTGCTTCACGCCGAGCGCGAGGAAGATCGCCGCCATGCGCTGCACCTCAGCGTGCAGTTCGCGAAAGCTGTAGACATGCTCCTCGTCAGTCTCGGTCGAGACGAAGATCAGTGCGTTCTGATCGGCTCGCGTTGCCAGATGCCTATCGACAGCGTTGTGACACAGATTCGTCTGCCCGCCGACGAACCAGCGCGCAAACGGCGGATTGCTGTAGTCGCAGACCTGATCGAACGGGCGGTGCCAGTCGATGAGCTTGGCTTGCTCAGCCCAGAAGGCGTCCCGATCGTCGATCGAACGGCGATAAAAGCTTGCATAGTCCATGGTCAGTCTCCGAAAAGCCGTGGTTCGGCATCGAGCAACGATACGCCCGCGCGGTGCGGGAATCGAGCCCGAGTTTTCGCCATGCCGCTTGCGCGGCGCTGACGCAAGCGGGTGCCTAAGCCGTTCGCACGACGATGCGGCCGCGAACCTTGCCGTCGATCAACTCGCCGGCCTTCGCGATCGCATCGCCAAGCGCGATCTCGTGCGGGATCGCGGCCAGCGCCGCACGCGGCAATTCAGTCGCCAGCCGCGACCAAGCTTGCTCGCGCAACGCGAGCGGCGCCATCACGCTATCGACGCCGAGCAGGGCGACGCCACGCAAAATGAAGGGCATCACGCTGAGCGGAAGATCCGATCCCTGCGCCAGGCCGCACGACGCGACCGCCCCGCCATAGCGCATCTGGGCGCAGACGTTCGCAAGCGTGTGGCTGCCGAGCGCATCGACAGCAGCAGCCCAGCGCTCCTTCTGAAACGGCTTGCCGGGTGCGGAAAGTTCCGCGCGATCAATCACGTCGGCCGCGCCAAGTTCGCGCAGATACGCCGCCTCATCCGCCTTGCCGGTGGATGCGACAACGCGATAGCCCGCGTTCGCAAGCAGGCTCACCGCGACGCTGCCGACGCCGCCCGTAGCGCCCGTCACAAGCACGTCGCCGGCGTCCGGCTTCACGCCGTAGCGCTGCAAGGCCATCACGCACAGCATCGCTGTGTAGCCGGCGGTGCCGATCGCCATCGCCTCGCGCGGCGAGAAGGTCTCCGGCAGCCGCACCAGCCAATCGCCCTTCAGGTGCGCGCGGCCGGCGAGGCAGCCCCAGTGCGTTTCGCCGACGCCAAAGCCGTTCAAGACGACCTTGTCGCCCGCCTTCCAGCGCGCGTGCCGGCTCTCGACCACCGTGCCCGCGCCGTCGATGCCCGGCACCATCGGCCAGCGCCGCACCACCGGCCCGCGGTTAGAGATCGCGAGGCCGTCCTTGTAGTTGAGCGTCGAGGCCTCGATCGCGACGAGCACATCGGCGTCTGGCGTCGCCGCCTTCAGTGCGGTGTCGTCGAGTGTCGTCACCTCGGCGCGAAAGCCCGCGTCATCCTTCTTGAGCAATAGAGCATGGTGCATGTGGTTCTCCTCGTCTCTCAAATTGCCAGCCAACTTACAGCAACGCGAGCACGTGCCAACGACGCGCGCGAAGCCGGCATAGCGCGATTGCCTAGTGTGCCGCAATCGCTTGCCGATGATGTGTTCCACGCCCGCGAAGCCTGCTTCGCAAGTAGGCGCGGGTACGTACCGGCGACTGCCGGAGCCTCGTCGACAGATCAAAGTCACCCAGCCAGAAGCAGCATAGGGCAAGGCCCTGAGCCGGGCAGCGGCTTGGCGCCGCCGATCTGTCCCGTCAGTGCAAACCGTGGACAATCAAGCCATGCCCGAAAGAGTCATTCCGCTTGCCGATCAGCGTTACGCCGCTGCGGTCCCGCACGTGCCCGAGAACCTTGCACCGCCGACCGGACGGGTGACCGACAAGCTCGGGCGGCCGTTGCGCGATCTGCGCATCTCGGTCACCGACCGCTGCAACTTCCGCTGCAGCTATTGCATGCCCAAGGAGCTGTTCGGCAAGGACTATGCCTTCCTTCCTCACAGCTCGCTGCTGAGCTTCGAGGAAATCACGCGCACCACCCGGCTCTTCATCGCGCACGGCGTCGGGAAGATCCGCCTCACCGGCGGCGAGCCGCTGCTGCGCAAGAACGTCGAGGAACTGATCGCGCAGTTGAGCGCGTTGCGGACACCGGACGGCGAGCCGCTCGACCTGACGCTGACGACCAACGGTTCGCTGCTTGCGCGCAAGGCGCAGGCGTTGAAGGACGCTGGCCTACAACGCGTCACGGTCAGCCTCGACGCTCTCGACGACGCGATCTTCCGGCGCATGAACGATGTCGACTTTCCGGTCGCCGATGTCCTTCGCAGCATTGACCGGGCGATGGAAGTCGGCCTCGGCCCGGTGAAGATCAACATGGTCGTCAAGCGCGGCACGAACGATCATGAGATCGTCCGCATGGCGCGCCACTTCCGCGGCACGGGCGCAGTGCTGCGCTTCATCGAGTACATGGATGTCGGTGCGAGCAACGGCTGGCGCATGGACGAAGTGCTGCCCTCGAAGGAGGTGATCGCGCGGCTGCAATCCGAATTCGCGCTTGAGCCGATGCAGGCGCAAGTGGTTGGCGAGACGGCGCAGCGCTGGCGATACGTCGATGGGCAGGGCGAGATCGGCGTCATCTCGAGCGTCACGCAGGCGTTCTGCCGCGACTGTAACCGGGCGCGGCTGTCGACCGAAGGCAAGCTCTTCTTGTGTCTGTTTGCAACCCACGGTCACGACCTGCGCGCGCTGCTGCGCGGCGGCTACAGCGATGAGCAGATCGCAGCTGCGATCGCGCCGATCTGGCAAAACCGCGACGACCGCTACTCGGAATTGCGCAGCGCCTTGCCTCGTGAGCAAGGCGGCGGCGAACCGGCCCCGAAGCGCGTCGAGATGCACTACATCGGCGGCTAGGATGGCTCTCTTCGCGCGCGTCGTTCGCGATCGCCTTGCCTGGGCCGCGGCGGCGAGCGTGGTGCTGCCGTGGCTGGCCGGCGAAGCGGTCAAACGCGGCATCGAATCCGGGATGCCGATGGACCTTGCGCGCCGGATCATGTTGATCGACTACCTCGTCGCCGGCACCATCTTCGCGGCGCTCTCGCTTGTGCTCACTGTGGCCGTCGGCTGCTGGGTGACGGCGGTGATGAAGGGGCCCCGCCATACGGCCGACTCGTTCCCGGTGGACTCGCCGCGTCGTGGCCCGTGATTGCACGCGCTGACATCACCGGCCTGGTGCTCGCCGGCGGCCGCGGCAGCCGCATGGGCGGCGTAGACAAGGGCTTGCAGTCCTATCAGGGCATGCCGCTTGCGATGCACGCCATGCTGCGCCTTGCGCCGCAGGTCGGCGCGATGATCATCAACGCAAATCGCAACCTCGCCGCTTACGAGTCATTCGGAGTCCCTGTGTTTCCCGATGCCAGCGGCGACTTCGCCGGGCCGCTTGCCGGCTTCGTCGTCGGGCTCGAGCAGTGCGAGACGCCCTACCTTGCCACCGTGCCCTGCGACTCGCCGCTCTTCCCTGTCGATCTCGTCGATCGCATGGCGGCGGCGCTTGCCGACGCGAACGCCGAGATCGCCGTCGCCTGCGCGCCGGAAGGCGGTGTAATGCGCGCACAACCAGTGTTCTGCCTCATGAACTCCGCGCTGCTCGAAAGCCTGGTTCGCTTCACGCACACGGGCGGCCGCAAGATCGACCGCTGGACGGCGCAGCACGCCTGCGTCGAAGTGCCGTTCGACGATGTGCGCGCGTTCTTCAACGCCAACACGCTTGCCGAGTTGCACGACCTGCAGCAATCGATCGACCCGGACACGCATGACTGAGGGTTTCGTGCTGCGCCCGATGGGAGCGGCTGATCTGGCAGCCTACAAGGCGCTCCGAGATGGCACGCTCGCCGAACGGCCCGAGGCATTCACGTCGGACGCCGAGACCGAAATGCGCCGGCCGCCGGAGACCTATCTTGGTCGACTCGCCGGCCCGACCGACGGCGGGTGGCCGTTCACGCTCACCGCGTGGCTGGGCGAGCGTTTGATCGGTGCGGTGACCTGCGAGCGCGACGCACGCGTCAAGGTCAGCCACATCGGCAAGGTCGTCGGCATGTACGTCGTCTCCGACATGCGCGGCAGCGGCATCGGCCGCGCACTGCTCGAAGCGTGCATCGCAAAGGCGCGCGAGCGCGGCCTCGCGATGCTGACGCTGTCGGTGACGAGCGGCAACTCGAACGCCGTCGGGCTCTACGCTGCGTTCGGATTCGTCCGCTATGGCCGGCTCGAACGCGCGATACGCGTCGGCACGCGGTTTCATGACAAGGACTTGATGGTGCTCGACCTCGACAAGAGAACCTAG
>JBDTSN010000064.1:0-8065 GCA_039931145.1 Burkholderiales bacterium
TCGCTCGACAGGTGGGTGTTCCACGGCGAGAGGCTCGCGCCGCAGGTGATCCACAACCCGTGCGCTCTGCGGGTGTCGACGTTCGAGTAGCTGACCAGCGTGAGCTTGCCGGTGCGCCGCTCCTGGTCCAGCGTCAGCACTGCGATCGGCGATGGCAACAGGCCGTACATCGACGCGCCGGCCACGTTGCGGGTCGTGTACTCGAACTGCACGACAGCAAACACGCGCTCGCAATCGCGGAGCTTCGACTTCGCGCCAGGCAGCGTGATGAGTGACATGCCGTCCGGGCAATCGCTGAAGAACTGGCGCCGTCCGGGGTCGGTGCGGTCGATGATCGGTTGGTTGCGAATGTCGCGGTAGCCGCCGGCCAGAATCGTGCCGCCTGCGGTGTCTGGCACCCTCTGTCCGGTGCGGAAGAAGGTCTCGTAGCCCAGCTGGTAGGTCCGGGTTTTGTGCGGGCCCTTCTCGCTCAGCGACGAGTTCACGTAGGTGGTCGCCATCTGCGCTGGGTCGAGTAGCGACGGCGCGGGCATAGCGTTGAACTCGTAGGTGGCGCCGCTGCGGCCGGTTGCCTCGGCGCAGAACGGCCAGGCGGCCAGCGACGACGCGAGCGGCAGGACTGGCGCAACGGCGACGATCTGCAACGCGCGGCGTCGGGAAAGCGAGGCGGATAGGGTCATGGCAGATCGAACTCCGGGGGCGGTCCGTGGGGACTTGGCCGCAACCCTATTCACCCTGCGTGACGTGGGCGTGACGCCTCGATGTTGGCTTAGGGGATCTATGCCTCATGTCCGCACGGAATCGAAACCGGCTGGCCGTCGATCGATGTCGGCCGGCAATGGCGCGCCGTACAAACCGCTCAGCGGTAGAAAGCCTCGACCCGGCCCTTCAACTGGATCAGCAGCGGGCGGCCTTTGCGATCGAGCGTCTTGCCCGCGGCTACCTTGACCCAGCCTTCGCTGAGGCAGTATTCCTCGACGTCGAAGCGCTCCTTGTCGTTGAAGCGAATGCCGATCGCGTGCTCGAACACCGATGCCATGTGGTGCGGGCTGCGTGGATCGATGGACAGCCGGTCGGGCAGCGGCGGGCGGGGAGTGGAGTCGTTCATCGCGGAAAGATTTTTGAGTTTCACCCGGCCCGGCAAAGGGGCGCGGGCTGATATTGCGAAGTGTAGGCGGCGCGCCAGGTTCGCCCGCGCCTTGGTCCCAGCCGTCGCGCGCGGCCGGTCCGTGCAGCCTGCAGTTCGCGCCTGTCAGGGCGCAGTGCGTCGCAAGCTGCTTGGCACGTGAGCGCACCGCGCCCAAAGTACGGTGCATCGCAACGTGCCTGCGGCGTTGGCCGAAGACCCGAATCAACCCTTCAGGAGGCTCGACATGTCCCTCAGCGACGAACTCGGCAAGCTCGACGAACTGCACCGGCGAGGTGCGCTCTCCGAGGACGAATTCTCTCGCGCCAAGGCGCGCGTGCTGAACGGCACGGCGCCGCGCGCAGAACACCCGGCGTTTGCGGCGATCAACGCGCTGCGCCGCAGCCGCGAGAACGCCTGGCTGGGCGGTGTGTGCGGCGGGCTCGAGCACTTCAGCGGCCTTGCGGCGTGGGTCTGGCGCCTGATCTTCGTCTCGCTTGCCTTGTGTGGCGGCACCGGCGTGGTCGTCTATCTGCTGCTGTGGATCTTCGTGCCGCGAGACGACGCGCACCCCGACCTCGGCCGTGATGGGCTGCGCGCTGGCTGATACCCGGCACGGAGGTTCGGAAGAAGATGAAGTCGCGGTCGCATGTTTCGCATTCGCCGTGGTGGTGTCCCAGGGGCGGCACGAAAGTCGCCGCGGCGTGCCGGCGATCCTGTTCCTGCCGGCGCGGATGTTTGACCGGTAGTCGGGGGGTCGACCGCGCGCCCGCGGCAGGTCGGCGCGCTGGCGGCCGACTGCGCGAGCGATTGCACTCGAAGGCGGTTCAATCGGCGCGCGTCAGCGCCTCGCGCACGAAGTCGAGCCGATCCTGGCCGAAGAAGAGATGGCCACCGACGAAGAAGCTCGGCGCGCCGAACACGCCGCGCGCGACGGCTTCTTCGGTGGTCGCTATCAGCTCCGCCTTGACCTCCGGGTCGCCGACGAGCGCGACGAACGGGTCGGCGTCGAAGCCGGCGGCGTCGAGGACGCGCGCGATTTCCGGCGCCTGATTGAAGTCCACTGCATCGACCCACAGGGCGCGAAACACGGCGTCGAGATACGCCGCGAGGCGCTCGGGCTGGCGCAATTGCAACCCCGCCGCACCGCGCATCAACGTCAGCGTGTTGATCGGGAAATTCGGATTGAAGGTGAAGGGCACGCCGTAGCGCCGCGCGAAGCGCGCGATGTCGCCGCCCATCCAGCGCCCCTTTGCCGGCACCGTCACCGGGCTCGCGTTGCCAGTCGCCTTGAAGACGCCGCCGAGCAGCATCGGCCGCCAGCTGATCTGCGCGCCGGTCTCGCGCGCAATCGCCGGGAGCTGCGTCCACGCCAGATATGTCGTCGGGCTGCCGACGTCGAAGAAGAATTCAACCGTCTTTGTCATGTTGGAGGCTCCTAGAAATTCTCGATCCACGGGCGCAGGTCGAGCTCTTGCGTCCACGCACTGCGCGGCTGCTGATGCAGCGACCAGTAGGCGGCCGCGATCGCCTCCGGGTCGAGGATGCCGTCTTTGCCTTTCAGCGCGTAACGCTCGGGGAAGTTCGTCGCAATGAACTCGGTATCGATCGCACCGTCGATCACGAGGTGGGCGACGTGCAGGCCCTTCGGGCCGAGTTCGCGCGCCATGCTCTGCGCGAGCGCGCGCAGCGCGAACTTGGCCCCGGCGAAGGCGCAGAAGCCCTTGCCGCCGCGCACGCTCGCCGTCGCGCCGGTGAAGAAGATGCTGCCCTTGGCGCGCGGCAGCATCGCGCGCACCGCCTCGCGCCCGGCGAGGAAGCCGGCCAGCGCGCCCATCTCCCACACCTTGCGGTAGACGCGCTCGGTCGTCTCGGTCACGTCGAAACGCACGTTGGCGCCGATGTTGAAGACGACGACGTCGAGCGGCGCGACCTCGCGCTCGATGCGCTCGAAGAGCGCTGTGACCTGCTCCTCCTGGCGCGCGTCGCAGGCCCAGCCCTCGGCTTGGCCGCCTGCCGCGCGGACGCGCTCGACGAGCGGCGCGAGCGCCTCGCCGCTGCGCCGCACGGCGACGACGTGATAGCCCTCGGCGGCGAATCGGCGCGCAATCGCGCCGCCAGTCGCGTCGCCGGCGCCGACGACGAGTGCTGCGCGGTCCCGGTTTATCGGTGATGAAGTCGTCATGGCGTTCCTTTCAGGGGAGGCTCAGAGCAGAGCTTAGCGAGATGTGCGTCGCCCGGTAGGGCTGGCCGCGCACAACGCGGTGCACAATGGGTCGCGCTTGGTGGCTACGACGAACCGGCGAAGCTCATGCTGGTCTTGCTCTCAAGGTCATGGCAGTGTCGGCGATCGTTCGTCGTCGCGTCACGTCCGACGCGCCGTAAGCCGTGTCGGACATCCTGAAGGACATGCGCCCCGAACGGCACTCGATGCAAGCACGATTTCACCCCACCCGAGTGCTGAAGTTCGCACGCCGCAAGGCGCGCCGCTATTGGCTGAACTACGGTTTCTTCTGGCTCGGTGCGGTGCTGGTGGGCCTGGTGGCCGTGCTGTTCGCGCGCTTCGGCGACATGGCGCAGTTGCAGTTCGAGCGCTGGATCGAGGGCCGTGTGTGGCTTGCGCTCATCATCACGCCGGTTCTGACGGCTGCCTGCGTGTGGTTGACGCGAAAGTTCTTCACGGGCAGCGAAGGCAGCGGCATTCCGCAGGTGATCGCCGCCCTGCATGCGCCGCATCGCCTGCAGCTGATCCCGGGCCTGTTCGGTCTGCGCATCATCGTCGGCAAGATCGGCGTCGGGCTCATGGGGCTGCTCGGCGGCCTGACGATCGGCCGCGAAGGTCCGACGGTGCATATCGGCGCCTCGATCATGTACGAGATGCGCCGCTTCTATCCGCGCGCCAGCCCGAAGCTCGAACGCAGCCTGCTGCTGGCGGGCGCCGCGGCCGGCCTGTCGGGCGCATTCAACACGCCGCTGGCGGGCATCGTCTTTGCCATCGAGGAGGTGGCCAGAAGCTTCTCCACGCGCACCAATGGCACGCTGATCACGGCGATTGTCTTTTCCGGTCTCGTGTCGCTCGCGCTGGCCGGCAACTACCTCTATTTCGGCGAGATCAGCGCGCCCGATCTGCTGCCGATGTCATTTGCCGTGCCGGTCATATTCGCCGCCGTGCTGTGTGGCGTCGGCGGCGGCTGCTTCAATCTGCTGCTGCTGCATCAGACGCGCTGGATTCCGCCCAAGCTGCTCGCCATCCGCGCCGCGCGGCCGCTGTGGTGGGGCGCCGGCCTGGGGCTGGCGATCGCGGTCGTCGGCGTCGTGACGGGCGGCGAGACGTGGGGCAGCGGCTACCACCAGGCGCGCGCCTTGCTGATGAACGAGCCGGAGACGGTCGGCGTGATCTATCCCTTCGTCAAGATGCTGACGATGGTGCTGACCTACCTGAGCGGCATCCCGGCTGGTCTCTTTTCGCCGTCGCTGTCGATCGGCGCCGGCTTTGGCGCGATCGCCAAGGCGCTCTTTCCGGGCGCGCCGGTTTCAGCGCTCATCGCCGTCTGCATGGTCGGTTACCTGGCGGCGGTGACGCAATCGCCGCTGACCTCGTTCATCATCGTGATGGAGATGAGCAACGGCGGCGGCCTGGTGATCCCGCTGATGGCCACCGCGCTCGTCAGCAGCCGTGTCGCAAACCTGTTCACGCCGCCGCTGTACGAGGCGCTGGCGCGCCAGAACTATGCGCCTCCGGTGCCCACGCCAACTCTTCTGCCGGAGGCGGCAGCGCCGCCGCCTTCACGCAACTGACGCGGGCCGGCGAACCCGGCTGCCGGTGCACGTGGGAGCACGCATGCATGATCGAGTCCGCGCGGCAGGCCGTGGCCGAAGGTCGCACTTGCGAGCGCTGATGGTGGCGCCTTGTTCGTCTTCTCGCTTGCTGCTCGCTGCGCGCGCTGGCGGGTGCGCTCGACGCGACCGCCTGATTCGCCCCACCGGATCGCCACGCCGATCGAAATTCCCCGCATGTCCCGGCACCGTCGATCGCTGGCGCCGGGACGTTGTCCGCGCTCAGCGCGGCGCTGCAGGCTTGGTGGCGGGCTTGGGAGTGGACTTGGCGGTGGGCTTGGCGGACGTGTCACTTACCGGCGAGGCGCTGTAGGCGGCGCTGCCGACGGTCAGGCCGGCCTTCGAGAAACGCGCCGCGTTGCCCGGGCCGACGCCGCCAACGCGTTCGACCATGTCGGCCCAGCTCTTGAACTCGCCGCTCTTGCGCGCGTCGAGGATCTTGACGGATAGCGCCGGGCCGATGCCCTTGATGGTTTCGAGTTCGGCCTGGCTGGCCTTGTTGACATCGACGCTTGCCTGGGCAGCAAAGGCAAAGGCGGCGAGCAGGGTGGCGATCAGAAAACGCAACATGATGAAACTCCTTCGGTTGGCGCCCGGCGACATGTCGGGCTGAGGAGGATTCTTCCGGCTTCGGCACTGGCGCGAAAACCGCTGTAGGGGGAGGTCGATGGGGGCACCCATTGGGGTGATGAGGGCGATTGGCGGCGATTGCGTCACCAAAGCGCGCTTCGTTGACCGGACTCAGCACAGTGGCAGCGTTGATGAGCGAAGATCGAAGCCCGCAATACTCAACAAGCGCGGCCATGAATTGACGCCTTGGCGTCGGCATGCCGCTCAACGGAAATGAAACAACCCCAACGATTGCAGCGTTCGCAGCCCACCGATGAGGCCGTCAACGGCTTCGGGCGGCAGGCCGCGAATGAGGTGACTCTGCCCGCCTCCAAAGCGACGAAGGCACCGCCCTCGCAAGGAAACGCCGGGCCGCCTGCCTTGCCCTCTGCGCGAGGCCGACGGGGCGTAGCCCGGCCCTCGGGGCCCTCAGTAGACGGCCGGGATGCGGCGCAAGCGCTCGACAGTACAGCGCGCGCACTGAGCGCCAAATTTACCTTGGGGCTGTCGCCGATCTCGCTCGGCCTCGCATTCGCGGATTGGGCGTGGCATCTCGCGTCGGCGCCGGGTACCGCAGCGCGCCTCGCCACGGCCGCGCGGACCGGCCTGGCGGGTGCGCTCTCCACGCCGCCGGGTGACGCATCCGAAGCCCTCGCCGCCGATCCGCGTTTCCGCGACGAGGGCTGGAAGCAGTGGCCGTACAGCCTGCTCGCGAACGTCCACCTTGCGCGCCAGGCGTGGTGGGACGAAGCATTGCAAGTGCGCGGCGTCGAACGCCACCACCACGACGTGGTGCGGCTCTTTGCGCGCCAGTGGCTCGACATGCAGTCGCCGAACAACTGGCTGTTGTCGAATCCACAGGTGCTCGAGAAGACAATCGCGACGCATGGCGCGAACCTGGCGCAGGGTGTGACGCATGTGCGGGACGACTGGCGCCGCGAGCATGGCCTCGAGCCGCTCGAAGCGGTCGATCCACGCTTTCAGCCGGGCGTGGATGTGGCCGTCACGCCGGGCCAGGTCGTCTATCGCAACCATCTCGTCGAACTGATCCAGTACACGCCGCAGACGCCGCGTGTGCAGCGCGAGCCGATTCTGATCGTGGGCTCGTGGATCATGAAGTACTACATCCTCGACCTTTCGCCACACAACTCGATGGTGCGCTACCTCGTCAGCCAGGGCCATACGGTCTTCATCCTGTCGTGGCGCAATCCGGACGAAGGCGACGCCCTGCTTGACATGGACGACTACCTGAATCTCGGCGTGCTCGACCCGCTCGCCGAGGTCACGCGTCTGACCGGCGGCGTGCCGATCCACGCCGTCGGCTATTGTCTGGGCGGCACGCTGCTCTCGATCGCGGCGGCGGCGCTCGCGCGGCCGGGCGGCGTGAAGGGCGCGGCGGAGATCGCACCATTCGCATCGCTCAGCCTGCTCGCCGCGCAGGTCGACTTTCGCGAGCCGGGCGACCTCGGCATCCTGACCGACGATGCGCAGGTCGAGATGCTCGAGGCGATGATGGCCGAGCGCGGCTTCCTCAGCGGCAAGCAGATGGCGGGGTCGTTTCAGTTCCTGCGCTCGCGCGAGTTGATCTGGTCGACCCGCATGCGCGAATACCTGCTCGGCGAGCGCTACGCGCCGATCGACCTGATGGCATGGAACGCAGACACGACGCGCCTGCCCGCCGTGATGCACAGCGAATACCTGCGCAGCATGTACCTGCGCAACGACCTCGCCGAAGGCCGCTACGAGGTCGAAGGCCGGCCGGTGTCGGTCTCCGATGTGCGCGTTCCGACCTTCGTCGTCGGCACCGTCAGGGATCACGTCTCGCCCTGGCATTCGGTCTACAAGCTGCACCGCCTGCTCGGCGGCGACCTCACTTTCGTGCTGACGAGTGGCGGGCATAACGCCGGCATCGTCTCCGAGCCAGGGCGCCCGCGGCGGCATTTCCAGATCCACCTGACGCGTGCGGACGATCCGGCGATGAGCCCCGAGGCCTGGCAGGCGAAAGCGGAGCAGCACGACGGCTCGTGGTGGCCAGCGTGGCATGCATGGCTTTGCGACCTGTCGAGCGGCGAGGTCGCGGCGCGCAAGCTCGACACGAAGCACTCGCTCGGCGCGGCGCCGGGCAGCTACGTGCACGTGTGCTATCGGGACTGACGCCGGATGCGCTGACTGCGCTACAAAAGAAAACGGGGCCTGCCCTCACCGGCAGGCCCCGCGTCAGATGCCGCGAATGCGCGACTGTTGCGACAGGCAGTTGCGACTGGCTATTTCGACTATTTCTTGCGCGCGGCGATCGACTTCTCGGCGCTGTTCACAAGCTCGGTGCCGATCTGCGGCTTCCACTTCTCGAACACCGGGCGCGTCGTCGCGACGAATGCCTCGCGCTCGGCAGGGGTGAGCTGCGTGACGGTGACGCCCAGCGCGGCGATTTCCTTCACCACCGGCTGGCCGGGCTCGTCGAGCCCCTTGCGCGCGATCGCGATCTCCTGCTTG
>JBDTSN010000065.1:0-8027 GCA_039931145.1 Burkholderiales bacterium
CATTGAAGGGCAGCGGCATCGAATGCCCGAACCTGCGCGACTACGCATGGCGACTGTGGGACTACTGGGAGCGCCACCTCGATCCTGCGCTGTTCATCGACCGCTCGCTGCGCGGCGCCGTCGCCGGCAAGGTCGTGCTCGTCACGGGCGGCAGCTCGGGGATCGGCCTGTCGGCGGCGTGCAAGTTCGCCGAGGCGGGCGCGATCACGATCATCTGCGCGCGTGGCGAGGACAAGCTGGCTGATGCCGTCAAGCAAATCCGTACCGTAGCCGGCAAGCAGGCCGAGGTCTACAGCTACGCCGTCGACATTTCCGACGAGGCAAGCTGCGCCGAGTTTGTCCGCCTCGTGCAGCAGGAGCACGGCGGCGTCGACTTCCTGATCAACAACGCCGGCCGCTCGATCCGGCGCGCGATCGAGTCAAGCTACGACCGCTTCCACGACTACGAGCGCACGATGCAGCTCAACTACTTCGGCGCGCTGCGCGTGACGATGGGGCTGCTGCCGGGCATGGTCGCCAGGCACAGCGGCCACATCGTCAACATCAGCTCGATCAGCGTGCTCGTGAATGCGCCGCGCTTCTCGGCCTACGTTGCGAGCAAGGCGGCGCTCGATGCGTGGACGGCCTGCGCGGCGAGCGAATACGCCGATCAGGGTGTCACCTTCACGACCGTCAACATGCCGCTCGTTCGCACGCCGATGACGGCGCCGACCAAGATCTACGACAACATGCCGCTGCTCGACCCCGAGGAGGCTGCAAACATGATCGTGCAGGCCTGCATCGACAAGCCGGTGCGCGTCTCGACCCGCCTCGGCGTGTTCGGCGCGATGCTGCACACCGCCGCGCCACGCATCACGCAGATCATCATGAACGCGGCCTTCCGCATGTTCCCCGACAGCGCGGCGGCCAAGGGCGACAAGAGCGCCAAGCCGCAACTCTCTGCCGAGGCGATCGCGATGGCGCAGATGATGAAGGGCATTCATCTCTGACGCCGGGCCGCAGCGGTCGAACAGAAGTTGCCCCCTCCCTCGCTGGGGGAGGGTTGGGGGCTGGCGCCGCTGCACTCTCGCCACCGCGCGCCCCCATCCCGGCCTTCCCCCAGTGGGGGAAGGGGTGAAGAGGTGGGCTGCGGCGGGTCGCCAGTCGAGACGCAGCTCAACCTCAGGCCATCGCTCTCAGCCGAGGTGCTGGCCGAAGAAGCGTAGCGTGCGATCCCACGCCATGCGCGCCCAAACGCGATCGAACTGCGTGTTCGGAATGCGCCCGCGGCCGACAGCGGTCTCGTTGGCGAAGGCATGATGCGCGAGGTAGCGATGCCCCTGGTAGGCGACGCCGGCCGCAGCGAGCTTTTCCTCGAGCGCGTCGACGCTCGCAACCGGGAAGAATGCGTCCTGCGTTGCCCAGTGTGCGAGAACCGGCGCCTTGATCTTCGACGCGTCGATGTACTCGAGCGGCGGCATGCCGTACCACGCGACGCCGGCGTCGGCCTCGGGCACATTCACGAGCGCGAGCCAGGTCAGCGCGCCGCCCATGCAAAAGCCCGTCACTGCGACCTTTGCGCCGTTCTTTGCGCCCTTTGACTTCAGGAACTGCACCGCGCCGCGCACGTCCTGCGATGCGGCGTCGCCGAAGTCGAGACCCGTCATCAGATGGTTTGCCTCTTCAGCCTCGACGGTCGCCTTGCCGCGGTACAAATCCGGCACGAGCGCCATGAAGCCGGCGTCGGCGAGACGGTTCGCAACGCCGCGGATCTGGTCGTTCAGACCCCACCATTCCTGGATCACGACCACGCCGGGGCCGCTGCCTGCGGCCGGCTCGGCCAGGTAGCCATTCACATTCTTCCCGTCGGGACGCTGGAATTCGATCATCGTGCCCATTCGATGCTCCTTGCTGAAGTTGTCGGTCGCCGCGCGGGGTGGCGGCATGCGTCAAGTAGACGGCATCGCGCGGCGGCGCGTCAAACAAAGGGGCATTGATGCATGAGCATGCCGAGCCGCTCCCAAGTGTTCATCCCGCAGCACATGGCGCGCAGCGTAGCCCGGTGAGCGCGCTGCGCGGCGCAGCAAGCTGCACCTTCGAGCGTTCAGTGCGCTCCGCGCAGCGCAGGCCGATCCGGCGCGAGCGCGTCGGCGCGCAGGCCGTGCGCCGCCAGATCGTCCGTCAACGGTTTTCGCTGCGCCAGCGCACAGGCTGCGCGGGCCATGGCAGGCGCTGTCTGGATGCCATAGCCGCCCTGGCCGACGAGCCAGAAGAAGCCCGGCGCCAACGGATCGAAGCCGACCACCGGCGACTTGTCGGCGACGAAGCTGCGCAGCCCGGCCCATCGGCTGCGCACGCGGCTGACGGCGTGACCGGTCGCGGTCTCGAACCTGTCGATCGCGACTGCGATGTCGAGCTCTTCGGGTTGCGCGTCGCACGGCGCGCTCGGCGTCTCGTCGGCCGGCGACAGCAGCAACAGTCCGGCGTCGGGTTTGAAGTAGAAAGTTTCGCCGACGTGGATGGCCGCCGGCCAAGCGCGGGCCGACGCGCCGCCAGGTACTTCGATCAGCATCGCGGTGCGGCGCTTGGGAACGAGCCCGACCGGCGCGACGCCGGCGAGTTTGGCGATCTCGTCGCCCCAGGCGCCGGCGGCATTGATCACGACCGGAGCGCGCAACGTCGCGCCTGGTGTGCTGAGGCACCAATGGTCGCCGTCACGTGTCAGTGTCGAGACGGGGCTGTCGAAATCGAAGCGCACACCCTGGCGCCGGCACACGGCCGCAAAGCCTTGCAGCACGGCCGAGACGTCGATCTCGAACGAATCCGCCTCGAGCAGCGCACCGCTCAGGTAGCCCGGCTTGAAGGCCGGGATCAGCGCGCGGGTTTGCGCCTCGTCGAGCCGGGCGGGGGAGAACTCTTTCGCGAGCGTTGCCGCGAAGGCGTCGAGCGCGACCGCCTCGTGCTGCTCGGCGAAGTAGAGCGTGCCGCGCCGCGAGACGAGCGGATGCTCGCTGAAGCCCTCGGGCGGCTGGTGATAGAAATTCTTGCTCGCGCGCGTCAGGGCGCGGATCGTCTGGTTGCCATAGATCTCGCTGTAGAGCGCGGCCGAGCGACCGGTCGAGTGGTAGCCCGGTTGTGATTCGCGCTCGACAACGGCGACGCGTGCGCTGCGCGACAGCTCGGCCGCGATCGACATGCCCGCCATGCCGGCGCCGATGACGATGAAGTCGAAGTCGAAGTCGAAGTCGATCATGGTGCGGGAGCGTACGGCAATCGTTGCGCAATGAGCATGTCGATCCTGCGGCTCAAGGCGCCGTCTTGCAGCGATTGATCTCGATCATCACGTGTGCCAGATCGGTGAGACCATCCAGGCGTGCGCGGTAGGTGTCGGCGCTTGCCGGCGCATCGGCGACGATCGTGACGGCGCAGGCGAAGGCATCGCTGCTGACGCGCCACAGATGCAGGTCTGCAACCTTTGCGTCGCCGTCGCTCTCTAGCCGCCTGCGCAGTTCCGTGGTGAGCGGGTGATCCATCTCACGATCGAGCAGGATCGTCGAGCTTTGCGCGAGCAGGCCGCGCGCCCACCACGCGATGAGCGCCGCACCGACGAGGCCGACGAGCGGGTCGAGCACCAGCCAGCCCATCCACTTGCCGGCGACGAGCGCGCCGATCGCGAGCACCGAGGTTGCGGCGTCGGCCAGCACATGGGTGTAGGCGGCCTCGCGGTTCAAGTCCTTGCTGGCGGCGGGGGAGTGCGGCGTCAGTGAGTCGTTATCGTGCGCGTGCAATGGAGCGCGCGTATCAGCATGAGCATGTTCGTGCGCTTGAGCATGAGCATGAGCATGAGCATGATCGTCCGTGTCCGACGCGGCGTGCGCGTGCGCATCCGCATGTCCGTGATCGAGATCGTCTCCGTGTCTGTGTCCGTGCCCGTGCGCATGCCCATCGCCCGCATGCAGCAGCCGCGCGCAGACGAGGTTCACGATCAACCCGATCACCGCGACGAGGAGCGATTCGTCGTAGGCGACAGGCTCGGGGCGATACAGGCGCACGATGGACTCCGCCGCGACGCCCACAGCGACGACGGCAAGCAGCACCGCACTCGTGTAGGCGCCGAGCACTTCGACCTTCCACGGCCCGAGACTGAAGCGCTTGTCGCGCGACCAGCGCCGCACCAGCCAGTAGCTGATGCCGGTGACGCCGATCGCGACCGCGTGCGTCCCCATGTGCCAGCCGTCTGCGAGCAGCGCCATCGAGTTCCACCACCAGCCGGCGCCGATTTCGGCAATCATCATCACGAGCGTGATCGCGACGACGATCCACGCGCGGCGCTCGGTCGCGCGCCGGTCGGCCGCGAAATCGTGCGCGTGTTTCCAGGGGTCGAGGTCGTGTTGGTGCATGGTGGTCGATCGGCGCGAGGGCGTTCCGTCCGGACTTTAGCCCGGGTCGCGAGAACCGACGCCGCTATAGTCGTCGCGTGATGCAACCCTTGACGATGATCCCCTCGCGCCGCCGCTTGATGACGGCGCTCGCCACCCTTTGCGTCTGGCCAACGGCACGCGCCGCGCCGATCGTGATCGATGTCTGGAAGGCGCCGAGTTGCGGCTGCTGCAAAGACTGGATCTCGCATCTCGAAGCAAACGGCTTTCGCGCCAGCGTGCACGACGACGGCAACACCGACATGCGCAAGCTGCTCGGCGTCGACATCCGCTACGGCTCGTGCCACACGGCGCGCGTCGGTGGCTATGCGATCGAGGGCCATGTGCCGGCGCGCGAGATCCATCGGCTGCTGAAGGAAAGGCCGCGCGCGGTCGGCCTCGCCGTGCCGGCGATGCCGCTTGGCTCGCCCGGCATGGATGGGCCGGAGTACGGTGGGCGCAAGGACGCGTACGACGTTTTCCTGCTGCGCGCCGGCGGCGGCGCGTCGGTCTATCAGGCGTATCGCTGAACGTCATCCCCCGGTTCGCGGGGTTTGATCGATTGCAAGCAAGGTGGCGGGAATTGCCGTGCATTGCTGCGCGGCGTCGGGTTTTCGTGGTGTAAGCGGTGCTTGAAACGGTGCCCTGCGTGCCAGACTGCGCCGCACCGCCATGGAAACCAACACCCTCGTCCTGCTGCTCGCGATCAACATGATCTGCTCGGGCGGGCTGTACTACCTGATCGTGCGCAAGATGGCGCCGGGCAGCGGGGTCGGGCTGTGGTCGGCGGCGGCAATTCTGTTCGGCGCCGCGTATCTGGCGCGCATCGTCGAGGGGCTGCATGAGCCGACCGTCGTCTCGCCGGTCTTCGACGTGGTTATGGTCGCCGCGGCGGCGATGTTTTTGGCCGGCTTGCGCCAGTTTCTGGGGCGGCCGGCGAGTGGTTGGCGCGGCCTCGCCGTCGGCATTGCGGCCTATGCCGCGCTGCTCGCGATCGTGCAGTGGGTTTGGGGATTGCAGGGCCGCTTCGTGCTGCTCAATTTCACGCTCGGCGCGATCTGGTTCGCGCTCGGCATGACGGCTGTCGGTTCGCTGTTGCGCCGCGACGATCCGGCGGTGCGTGTGCCGATGCTGGTGACTGCGCTGCTGATCGGCGCCCTCGGTGTGCTGACGCTGCTGCGCGGCGTGACGATTGCGGTCGAAGGCACCGCCACGATGTACGGCACGACGCTCGCCGGCCTCTACTACATCTACGCCTCGATCGCGGTCGTCTTGCAGACGCTCAACTTCCTGTGGATGGTGTTCCTGCGTCTGCAGAGCAGACTTTCCGATCTGGCGAGCAGAGACGCGCTGACGCGCTTGCTCAACCGCAACGGGCTGGACGATCTGCTGCGGCGCCACTTCGCGCAACGCCAGACCCAGCCCGTCACATTGCTGGAAATTGATGTGGACCACTTCAAGCGCGTCAACGACGAACATGGGCATGCTGCTGGCGATCACGTGCTCAAGGCCGTAGCCGACGCGCTGACAGCCCATGTGCGCGGTGGCGACTTCGTTGCCCGCGTCGGCGGCGAGGAGTTCATCATCGGTTGCGTCGGTGGCGATGAGGCGGTCGCCCAGGTGCTTGCGGAGCGCGTGCGGCACAGCGTCGGCGCCCTGCGCATCGCGCTGCCGAGCGCGGGGTCGCAACCCGTGCAGTGCACCGTCAGCGTCGGCGTGTCGCGCAAGTTCGCGTCGCTCGACCGCTGGGAAGCCGCCTGGCGCGAGGCGGACGACGCGCTCTACATCGCCAAGCAGGCCGGGCGCAATCGCGTTGCGCTGTACGCGCCGGGCTGAGGTGGCCCGCGTGTAGCCGCGCGCGCCGGCTTTGTCGCGCGATCGACTTCGCACGAGCGCGCTTCCTACAATCGGGCTCATTCCGGCCAGCCGAGGGTCAGCCATGAGCATTTCTTCGAGCGACACGAAAGACCATTCGCTAAGCCACATCGCCCTGGGCGACAAGGCCGAAATCCTGTCCCAGGCGCTGCCCTATATCCGCAAGTTCCACGGCAAGACGATCGTCATCAAATACGGCGGCAACGCGATGACCGACCCGGCGCTGCAGCAGGACTTTGCCGAGGACGTCGTGCTGTTGAAACTCGTCGGCATGAACCCGGTCGTCGTCCATGGCGGCGGGCCGCAGATCGAGGAGGCGCTCTCGCGCCTGGGCAAGAAGGGCAGCTTCATTCAGGGCATGCGCGTGACGGATGCCGAGACGATGGAGGTCGTCGAATGGGTGCTCGCCGGCCAGGTGCAGCAAGACATCGTCGGCCTCATCAACGTCGCTGGCGGCAAGGCAGTCGGCCTTACCGGGCGCGACGGCGGGCTGATCCGCGCCCGAAAGCTCAAGATGGTTGACCTGAAGGACCCGAGCATCGAGCATGACGTCGGCCAGGTGGGCGAGATCGAATCGATCGACCCGAGCGTCGTGCGCGCCTTGCAGGACGACCAGTTCATCCCCGTCATCTCGCCGCTGGGCTTTGGCGCCGAGAACGAGAACTACAACATCAACGCCGACGTCGTCGCCGGCAAGCTTGCCGAAGTGCTGAAGGCCGAGAAGCTGATGATGCTGACGAACACGCCCGGCGTGCTCGACAAGAACGGCAAGCTGCTGACGAACCTCTCGGCACGCGAGATCGATGAGCTGTTCGCCGACGGCACGATCAGCGGCGGCATGCTGCCCAAGATCTCGTCCGCGCTCGACGCCGCGAAGAGCGGCGTCAACACCGTGCACATCATCGACGGCCGCGTGCCGCACGCGATGCTGCTCGAGATCCTGACCGATCAGCCCTACGGGACGATGATCCGCTCGCATTGATGTTCGCCCCCGAGCTTGCGGCTGCGCCGCTTCACGCCCCTCCGAGGGGGAGCGGCCCGTCTTGGGGCGGCCCGGCGAAGGACCGGGTCGCGACCGCCAAGCTTGCGGCTTCAGGGTGGCCGTTCCTGCGACGAAGGTACTGAGCGGTGCGAAAGCCACGCGTCTGGCTCTTCGACCTCGACAACACGCTGCACAACGCATCGCACTTCGCGTTCGGTGGGATCAACGGCGCGATGACCGAGTACATCGTGCGCGAACTGGCGATGACGCCGCCCGAGGCCGACGCGCTGCGCCGCAGCTACTGGCTGCGCTACGGCGCGACGCTGCTCGGGCTGGTGCGCCACCACGGCGTTCGCGCCGAACACTTCCTGCATCACACGCATGTGCTGCCAGGGCTCGAGGCGGCGGTGCACGGCGATGCGCACGACCTCGCCGCGCTGCGCGCCTTGCGCGGGCGCAAGTACATCCTCACCAATGCGCCGCGCGCCTATACCGAGCGCGTGCTCGGCGTGCTCGGCATCGCTCGCGTTTTCGATGGCGTGATCGCGGTCGAGGACATGCGCATGTTCGGCGAGTTGCGGCCGAAGCCCGACGCCCGCATGCTGCGCCAACTCGCGGCGCGGCTCGGTGTGCCTGCGTCGCGCTGCGTGCAGACTTCGACAAAAGGCGTGAGACTGTCGTCACCCAAGTAGGGGCTGACGGTCAGGGCATCGGCGCCCCAGGCGCTCGGCGTCGCGCCGAGATAGGCGTCGGCATAGGCCCTGGCGGTGCTG
>JBDTSN010000066.1:0-8020 GCA_039931145.1 Burkholderiales bacterium
ACGCTTGAACGCGTGGCTGCCTGCTTGGCTGCGCCCGTGGTATGCGGCACATTCGCGCCGAACACCGTCGCCTCGATGAGCATCTGCGTGACTATGCCGTGCTGGTCGGTGTCAAAGCGGCCACCACCGATCGTCAGGGCTTGATCGCCTGCATCGGCGTCTATCTGCAGACACTGATGACGCTGAAGGAAGAGCTGCTCTATCCCCCGGTCGAGCCGCTTGTCGGAGCCGCGTTGATCGCTTCCCTGCGCAGCGACCACCATCGCATGGAGCGCGGTTTGCAGGCTCTTGCCGCCGGCGTCTGCGTCGGCGACGATGTCGCAACCGATCTGCAGATGGCGCAACTGACGGACGTGATCCGCGCGCACATTGCGCTTGAGGAAGAAAGGTTGTTCCCCACCGCCGAGGCCGTCGATTCGGACGAGCTTGGCGAAACCATGGCCTTGCGACGCGCCGAGCTGCTTTTGGCGATCAGACGCGGATTGACGCTTGATCCGTTCCCCCTGAACGCCATTCGCCGCCCGCACTGATGGGCCTGTCACACGATGCGCCTTCTCGCTTCTGGCGACGGCGGCATCAGCAGAGGCGCGTGGCTTCGACCGCGGCAAGCGTCAGGGTGATGAAGACGACTTTCCGCCCTGCGCGGCGCTCACTCTCGCGCCATGATCCGCCGCGGCTTGCGAAGCGTGCGGTGCCGACATCGCGCACGGATCGCCCTCTTCCTTCGAACCGGGATCGATCAACGGCAGCAGTGCGGCGACCGGCGTTGCGAGTACGCCAAGTGCGATGCTCGCGGCGGCGCGCGCTACGACCGGCGCCGCGTCGATTTCGACATGCGGCGCGCCAAGTGTGCCGCTGACAATAACGGGCGCGCGCAATGCGACCAGCGAAAAGTCCTTCGGCGACGTCGTCGCACGCAACGCGATCGCTTCGTCGCGCAAATTCAAGTTGCCCGTCAGGCGCACGGTGCTGTCGCGGTTGTCAAATATCGCCACGCGCGGGACGAGGATGCCCTTGTCGATATTCAGATCCAGGCGCGCGCACCGCAGCGGAAGCGCGTCATCGCCGCGCACTGCAACGCCCAATGCTTGAGCGACGTCGATGCCAAGAATTTCTGTCACCAGGTGCGAGACGGTGCCGTGGCGGATGGTGGCCTGGGCATCGCCGTCGAGCGACGCCAGGATGCTGGCCGTCGAAGCCCCTGCGCCTCGCACCTTCATGTAGGCGTCGAGTTCTCCCGTCAGATAAGCCGCCACCGGGCGAAGCGCGGTCGTCGCGGGTGATGACACGTTCACCGGTTCAATACTCGGCTGCTTTGTCCCATCGGCGTCCGAGCCGGACTTGCGCACGCCGGCGATCCATTTGGCCACATCCAGTCCGTTGAAACGCAATTCGGCATGCCAGACGGCAGCGCCCTTGCGGCCATCGAGCTGCGACATGCCCGACAAGCTCCCGCCACCTGCATGAGCCTGAAGGTTCTCCAATCGCAGAACAGAACCGGATAGCACCAGATGGGTTCGCAAATCGAAAACCGGACGCAGCGATGGCGTGCCAAAGTCGAGCTCATCGATGTTGACCTGCACATCTGCGTCCATCGCGGCGAGCGAAGGGATGTCGAACTCGCGCTCAGGCAGCACCTTGCCGTCGGGGTGTTTCTTTCCCTCGGCCTGTACGCCGACGAGAGGGCCAAGATCAGCGAGACGAATCTGGCTCGCATTGAGCTGGCCACTCAGTAGCGGCGGGTCGACGCGCGTGTCATAGCGGTAGTCCCCCCCGATGTGGCTGTGGCCGACGCTCAGTTGGACATCACGCACGCGCCATACGCCCGTTCCATGACGCAAATTTGCCTGCAGCTGAAACGGTGCGGTTTCCGGCAGCGTCAGACCAAGTGCGTCACCGACCCGACCCAGTGAGCCGGCGCGTAGCTTGATGCGCCCGTCTATGCGCGGTGCACCCAACAGTGCGAGAGCTTGTCCCTCGAAATCAATCTGCGCTTTACCCACGCTGCCATTCACCTTGAGTGGCACCAACGGTGCATCGGTTGAACCGCCTGAATCGCTGCCGAGCAGCGGCATCGCCGCGCCACTGCGCGCACTGAGCTTGACAGGTAGGCCGTGATATCGGCCCTGCGCCGTCGTCTCGTAGGCGGCGTCGGCATCCGTCGAATCATCTGTGCTCTCGCGACCTTTGAAGGATATGTCGAGCTGGGTGTCCGCCATGGCGTCGGCAATCTCGACGTGGCCGTTTCGAATCTGCAGCAGGCCGAAAGTCGGGACCTCGGCCTCGGTCGCATCCTGCGGCCAGTTGCTGCCACCCTCGGCGTCACGCACCAAGTGGGCGTTGAGTTGATCCGCGGAGACCTCGCGCAAGTACAACGCGCCATCACCTTTCCAGCGCCATAAATCCGGCCAGGACCAACGCACGAGCAAGCCACTTGCATCGAGCAATCTGTCCGGTAGCGTTCCACCAGCTTCGACGACCAGTCGATCGGCAACCAAACGCGGATTCCACACCAGATGCAGCTTGGATTGCGGTCCGAGCGTCACCGGTGCGCCGATCGTCGAGCTGAGCGCGTTCTGCAGCGGCATACGCAGGATCGGCCAGCCTGATACTTCGCCGATCGCGACCGCCGCCGAGAGCACAACAACCGTCCCGCCGACGGCCCATGGCCAGCGTCGCTGGGACGGCTGCGAGTTGCTCATCAGGTCACTTTCGCGCGTGCGACTTGCCTTCAGACTCGGCCGCCTGCATTTCTCGTCGTTGCGCGTCGGTCTTCGGCGCTGCGTCTTTCGCCGCCGCCTTCACCTTGCCCGAGTCTACAAACGCTTCGGCGGACTTGCGGAAGCGGCGTGAAGCGGTGTAGTTGCCTTCGCCCTGCAAATCGGGGTTGGCATCGGCTGGGTTGCCCTGCGGCTTGGAGTCGGGCACTTGGCCGGTCTTCTTGTCGGTTTTGCTGTTCATGGCATCTCCTTTGATGCGCAGGATTGCGCTCAACCCAGTGTCCCGGACAAAGATGGCCACGGGAATCGGCCTGGGCCGCGCAGCCGTGTCAGCGAACGCCCACAAGACTGCAGCCACGCGGGAACACGGATTGCTTTAGAAGCGGTTCTTCCATGCCTCGACGCATCGACCGCTGAATTCCAACCCAGAACCGGTGATGATTGACAGTGATTCACCCTCACCATGAAAGGCCGCGGCAAGCATGGCAGTCGTGCGCACGACACTACGATTCGGGCCGAGTCCTGCCATGATCCTGCAGTCCTTCGGTTTCATCTCCTGCATCTGCGTGCCGCACCAGATTTCCGTGACGCGCATCGCTTGTCCGGCTCCCCGGCCGGGTTGCTGCGGTGAGTGACACCGGATCAGTACGCCACACTCGGCCTCGCGGGCAGAGCGAGTCGACCGCGGGTTCTTCACGACAGGCACCACTGCGCGCCGCGCTGTTCACGGCCGAACAGATGCGCGCGCATGGCCGTCAGCTTGCGCTGACGCATGAGCTTGCCGAGGCGGGATTGCGCAACCCGCTCCTCGGACGATTGAAGGCGAATCAATCGGAACTCCAAGAAGTAGCTCAACTGTTGTCGGCCGCCGTCGGCGCCGGACGCGCGATCACGCCGGCAGGTGAGTGGCTGCTCGACAACTACTACCTTATCGAAGAGGAGATTGCCACGGCCAAGCGGCATCTGCCCGCCCGCTACAGCCGGGAGCTACCGCGCCTGAAAGACGATGCATCCCTGCACGATGCAGATACGGACGCGAGGCAACCCCGCATCTACGATCTCGCGCTCAATGCAGTCGCGCACGGCGACGGCCGGGTCGTGATGCATACGCTCTCGCTCTTCGTTGGCGCCTACCAGACACACCATGTTTTGACGCTCGGCGAACTGTGGGCGTTTCCGATCATGCTGCGCCTCGCGTTGATCGAAAACCTGCGGCGCATTGGTGTGGCGGTGGCCGACAACCAGCGCTCGCGCGAAAGCGCCGAGCTTTGGGCCGAGCGCATGCTGGAGTCAGCGCACGCCGATCCGCCGAGTGACCTCGTCCTCATCGTCGCCGATCTGGCGCGCTCGGGCGAAGCGCTGGATGCGAGCTTCGTAGCCGAACTCGCGCGTCGCCTGCAGGGTCGCGGCGCGGCGATGACGATGCCGCTGTCGTGGCTCGAGCAGCGCCTGCAGGCGCTGGGCCGCACGCTCGAGGCCGCCTTCGTCGATGACAGCCGCGAGCAAGCCGAGTGGCAACTCAGCGTGGCCAGCAGCATCGGCAGCCTACGGCTCGTCGATGCAGGCGACTGGTCGGAGTTTGTCGAGAACGCAAGCTTCGTCGACCACAGCTTGCGCAAGGACCCTGCCGGCGTTTACGCACATATGGATTTCACGTCGCGCGACGCCTACCGGCACGCGGTCGAACGCTTCGCGCGGCGCAGCGGCAAGACCGAACTGGCGGTTGCGCGCGAAGTGCTCGCGCTCGCAACCGGCGCACGCGATCAGGCCCAGGGACAGACCACAGAGCAGGCAACCGATTTCAGCGACAACACCGACGACGCACGCGGGTCGCACGTGGGTTACTACCTTGTCGCCAACGGTCACCGGACGCTTGAGCGCCGGCTCGGCCTGAAGCCGTCCTGGTCCGCAACGGCAATGCTGCGCGCCCATACGGCGGCAGTGACGCTCTTGACTCTGGTGCTGAGCTTCGGCCCCGCGTGGTTCGTCTGGCAGCACGCGGCCTTCGCTTTCGCGCCCGATTGGCTGGGCTGGATGTTCTTGCCGGTGCTGCTGCTCGGAGCGAGCCAGCTTGCAGTTGCGCTCGTTAACTGGGCGGCCACGCTGCTCGTCGCCCCACGCATGCTGGCACGGCTCGATTTCAGCAAAGGCATTGCGCCGACCGCTCGCACGCTGGTCGTCGTGCCGACCTTGCTGACGCGCGCCGAGACGGTGGACAGTTTGCTCGACGCGCTCGAAAGGCATTACCTCGCGAATCGGGACCCGCAACTGCGCTTTGCACTGCTGTCCGACCTGCGCGACGCGAAGTCCGAAGCGGAAGCCGGCGACGACGCTCTGGTAGAACGCGCCGCGGCCGGAATCGCCAATCTCAACGCACGCTACGCGCCGCCGACAGAGAACACGCGAGGCAGCCGCGACATCTTTTTCCTGTTGCATCGCCCGCGTCGCTTCAACGCGCGCGAAGGTGTGTGGATGGGCCACGAGCGCAAGCGCGGCAAGTTGTCCGACCTCAACGCGTTGCTGCGCGGCCGGGCCGGCGTCGGTCCCGGTAAAGCGTTTGCGCGCAGCGAAGGCCACCTCGACCGGCTGTCGGGTGTGCGCTTCGTCATCACGCTCGACAGCGATACTGAGCTGCCACACGGCAGCGCGACGCAAATGGTGGCAACCATTGCGCACCCACTGCAGCGCCCCCGCTTCGGCGTCGGCGCCTGTGCCGGGCTGGTCGTCGATGGGCACGCCATCCTGCAACCGCGAAGCCAGCCCAGCCTGCCGAGCACGCTGCGTTCGCGCCAGGCGCGCCTGTTCGGGGGGGATGCCGGGACGGACCCGTATACGCGCGCCGTGTCGGACGTCTATCAGGACTTGTTCGACGAAGGTTCCTACTTCGGCAAGGGCATCTACGACGTCGATGCCTTCGAGCGCGCGCTGGCGGGCCGCCTTCCGGACAATCGCGTTCTAAGCCACGATCTGATCGAGGGTTGTCACGCACGCGCCGGGCTGTTGAGCGACGTCACGCTGTTCGAGCAGGTGCCGCATCGCTACGCGGCTGAAGTGGCGCGCATCCACCGCTGGACACGCGGCGACTGGCAGCTGCTGCCGTGGCTGTTCGGTCGCGTCGGCGCGTTACCGGGCCGGCCGCTGAATATCCTGTCGCCCCTGTCGCGCCTGAAGCTGTTCGACAACCTGCGCCGCAGTCTCGTGCCGCCGGCGCTCATGCTTGTGCTTCTGCTGGGCTGGGTCATGTTGCCCGGCCCGGCACTCTGGTCGCTTCTCGTCGTGGCCGTTTTCGGCCTCGTGCCGATGTTGGCGCAAGCCGGCGCCGCTTTGCGCATTGCCGCCGTAACCGGTAGCAGCGGCTGGGGCGGCTTGCGCAATGAAGCGTTTCGACTGATCCAGCGCGCTGCCCTGCTTCCCGACGAATCACGCAACTTGCTCGACGCCATCGGCCGCACTCTGTGGCGGGTCGGCGTCTCGGGCCGCCACCTGCTCGAATGGACCGCCTCGACCGAACTGCCGTCCGGCGCGCCAGCGGGCAGCGCGGCGGCATTGCGCGAAACCGTTCGTCAAGTCTGGAGCGGCCCCGTACTCGCGCTCGCGGTGATCGCGCTGCTGGCGGCGACGCGCCCGCAAGCGCTCCCTGCCGCTGCGCCCTGGCTTGCGCTGTCGGCGCTCGCGCCGCTTCTCGTCTGGTGGCTCGATCAGTCGCCGGCGCGGCGAACCGTCGCGTTGACGGCCGACGATCGACGCTACCTGCGCAGCGTGGCGCGGCGCACTTGGGCCTTCTTCGAAGACCATGTGAACGCAGAAAATCACTACCTGCCGCCCGACAACGTGCAGTTGCAGCCGGGGCCACGTGTTGCGCACCGCACATCGCCAACCAACATCGGCATGGCCCTCCTCGCGCCCCTCGTCGCGCGCGACCTGGGCTATCTGTTGCTGTCCCAGGTCGTGTCGCGCATCGACGCCCAGATCGGCGCGCTCGAAGGTCTGGCGCGCCATCGCGGTCATTTCTTCAACTGGTACGACACGCAGACGCTCCAGCCACTCGCGCCGCGCTACGTCAGCTCGGTCGACAGCGGCAATCTCGCCGCGTCGCTGCTCGTACTGCGCAGCGCCCTGCTCGAGCTGGCCGATGAACCTTTATCCGACGTGCGCTGGTGCGAAGGCATCCGCGACACACTGGACCTGTACCGTGCGGCCGACAGCGAGCTGGCCGAAAACCCTCACTACAAGAGGCTGGCCGAGCGCGTCGAGGCCTATTGCGGCGAGCCGAGCAACCTGCTGAGCGGCGGACGCGAACTGCTCGTCGCCCTGCACGAAGGCGCAACGGACCTCGCGGCATCGATCGCATCTCACGTCAGCGCGGCTGAAGTTCGCGAACGCAGCAACGCGTCGATGCGTTGGGCACAAGCCCTGACGTTGCAGTGCCGGGTCGCGATCGAAGAGATAGGCGCGCTGTTGCCTGCCGAAGGGCTCGCATCGGCCGCCGACCGCCCGATGCCGTCGCTTCGCGCGCTGGCTGCCGACCCGCACGCCCCGCGGCAGGCTGCCGAACTGCTCAGCAGATTGGAAGGCCTCGCCGCGCGTGCATTCACCCTGTGCGAGATGGACTACGCGTTTCTCTTCGACGCCAACCGACACATGCTGCACATCGGCTGGCATGTTGACGAGCAGCGCGCCGACGCGGGCTTCTACGACCTGCTCGCCTCCGAAGCGCGGCTCGGCGTGTACGTCGCGATTGCGCAGGCGCGCCTGCCCGCGCAAGCATGGTTTGCACTGGGGCGTGGCTTGTCGCTCGTCGATGGCAGGCCGACGCTGCTCTCGTGGAGCGGCTCGATGTTCGAGTACCTTATGCCGGCTCTCTTGATGCCGCAGTATGAAGACACCCTGCTCGGACTTAGTTGCGAATCTGCGGTGCGCCGCCAGGTTGACTACGGCAACCAGCGCAGCGTGCCGTGGGGCATCTCGGAGTCCGGCTACAACGCAATCGACAGCACGCTCAATTACCAGTACCGCGCCTTCGGCGTGCCGGGCCTGGGCCTGAAGCGCGGCCTCGGCGAAGACTTGGTGATCGCACCCTATGCGACGGTCATGGCGTTGATCGTCGATCCGGTGCGCGCGGTTGCGAATCTTCGGCGGCTCGGCGAGCTCGGTGCGGATGACGACTACGGATTCTTCGAGGCGCTCGACTTCACGCGGTCGCGCTTGCCGCCCGACAAGCCGTTCGCCGTCGTGCGCCAGTACATGGCGCATCACCAGGGCATGGCATTGCTCGCTATGGGCCAGGTGCTGACCGGCGA
>JBDTSN010000067.1:0-7995 GCA_039931145.1 Burkholderiales bacterium
GCGCGCACCAGCGCCGGCCGCTCGGTCAGCGCGCGCTGCACGAGATCGACGATCTGCGCGTAGCGCGTGCCATCGCCCAGCGCGCGCAGCGCGACGACGACCGGCGCGCCGAGATTCAGGCTGCCTCCGATGACGGAATCGCCCACACCGCGCTCGACCGGCCGCGATTCGCCCGACAGCATCGCCTCGTCCACCTGGGTGCGGCCCTCGAGCAGCGTGCCGTCGCCCGGAAACGCCTGACCTGCAGCGACGCGCACGCGGTCGCCGACACGCAAGCGCGCCGTCGCGACCGCGCGCGTCACGCCGTCGGCGTCGAGCCGTTCGACGCTGTCGGGCATCCGCAGCAACAAGGCATCGAGCGCCTCGGTGCTGCGCGCGCGGGCGCGCAGTTCGAGCCAGCGCCCGGCGAGCAGGAAGGTGACGAACATCGTCAGCGAATCGAGATAGGGCTCGGTGCCGAAGCGTCCGCCGGGATCGAACGTGACGCCAGTGCCGGCAATGAAAGTGACCGCGATGCCGATCGCCACCGGAACGTCCATGCCGATGCGGCGCCGGCGGAGTGCTTGCCACGCGCTGCTGAAAAACGGCCCTGCGGAAAAGAGCATCACCGGCAGCGTCAGCATCCACGTCGCCCAGCGTAGCAGCGCGAGCAGATCGGGTGCGATTTCGCCCGGCCTGGCGACGTACACCGGCAGCGTGAGCATCATCACCTGCATCATGCAAAAGCCGGCGACAAAGAGCCGCCACAGGCCGGCGCGGGCCTCCTTGCGCAGGGCGCTTTGGGCGTCTTCGCGCTGCGTCGGCAGGGCACGGTAACCAGCGCGCTGCACCGCTTCGACGAGCGCCGAAGCGTTGACGCGTTGCGGGTCCCAGCGCACCTGCAGGCGGCGGCTCGCGGCATTCACCTCGGCGCGCGCAACGCCGGGGACGACCCGCAACGCCGATTCGATCACGCCGGCGCATGCCGCGCAGTAGATGCCCTGAATCGCGAACAGCGTCTCGCCTTCTCGCACGCCGTCCTGACGCACGCGCCAGCGCGTGCTGCCGGCAAGCGCCGCCTCGTCGTCGAGCGCCGCGGCGGCGCCTGGCGCGAGCGCCTCGGGCGGCGGCACCCGCCCTGCCGGCCAGGCCGCCGACATGTCGCCGCTCAATCGCGCCGCACGATGCGGACGGTTGGACAGAGTGGATCGGAAGGCATGCGTTACTCTAAGCGATCCTCCCTACTCTTCCTGCCATGAAACTCGCCACGCCGCATGCCCTTGCGCTCGCTGCCGGACTCGCGCTGGCGTTGTTCGCCGCGCCCAGCTCGGCGCAAACCGAGGCTCAGCCGCCACTGCAGTCGATACGCCTGAACGCAGGCATCCACGTGATCACCGCCGAGATCGCGGAGAGCGCCGACGAACGCGCCACCGGGCTCATGTTTCGCGAACGGATGGCGCCCAACGCAGGCATGCTGTTCGTCTTCCCGGCCCCTTTTGCGCAATGCTTCTGGATGCGCAACACGATCCTGCCTCTGTCGATCGCGTTCATCGCCGACGACGGCACGGTCGTCAACATCGAAGACATGAAGCCCCAGAGCACCGACTCGCATTGCGCGGACAAGCCAGTGCGTTATGCACTCGAGATGAACCAGGGCTGGTTCGCCAAGCGCGGCATCAAACCCGGTACTCGCCTGCACGGCGCGCCGTTCGCACCGTGATCTGACAGCGGCCGGATTGCCACGCTCGCCGATGCAAAACACGGCACTCCAAGTTTCTTTCCCAGGAACTGTCGATGGTTCGACCTACCCGATCGTGGGTGCAGCGGTCGCCTCCGCATGGAATTGAGCGACACACGCGCCGAGTCATCAGTCGCGCGCTGGATCGAATCCGTTGTGCGGCATGCCACCTTGGCACCCATCAGACGTTCGACTAGAGTCCCGCGCATGGCGAGAACATATCAGGCCACGGATGGCCTCGGCAAGCGCGTCGAATACCGCGACCACAAGCGCTGGTTCTGGGCCTTGTCGGTCGTCTATCCGCTGCTGCCATTCGTCGGCATCGCGGCGCATGCAGCGACCGGAAGGCAGATCCTGCTCGGGTTGCCGCTGCTCATCAGCTACGGATTGATGCCGCTGCTCGATGCGCTGATCGGCGAGGACGAGAACAACCCGCCCGAGGCGATCGTGCCGCAGCTCGAACAAGACCGCTATTACCGGTGGCTGACCTGGGCGACTGTGCCGCTGCACTTCGCCGCGCTCATCGGCTGCGCATGGTGGGCGGGCACGCAACCGCTTGCCTGGTGGGCAGTGCTGCTGCTCGCCTATGTGGCCGGGACCGATTCTGGTTTGGGCCTCAACACCGGCCACGAGCTCGGCCACAAGCACAACCCGGTCGAGCAATGGCTGGCGCGGCTCGTGCTCGCCGTGCCGGCTTACGGCCACTTCACGGTCGAGCACGGCCGCGGGCATCACCGCTTCGTCTCGACGCCCGAAGACCATGCAAGCGCGCGCATGGGCGAGTCGATCTATCGCTTCGCGCTGCGCGAGTTGCCGGGCGGCATCCGCCGCGCGTGGCGGCTCGAGTCGGAGCGGCTGCGCGCGCTCGGCAAGTCGCCCTGGAGCTGGCACAACACGATGCTGCAGTCGTATGCGGTAACGGTGCTGCTGCAGTTCGGTCTGTTCGCCGCGTTCGGTTGGGTGATGCTGTCCTTCCTCGCCGTACACAACGCGGTCGCCTGGTGGCAACTCACATCGGCCAACTACGTCGAGCATTACGGGCTGCTGCGCCAGCGGCTGCCCGACGGCCGCTACGAGCGGACGCAACCGCACCATTCGTGGAACACCAACCACCTCGTCACCAACCTGGCCACGTTCCACCTTCAGCGCCACTCGGACCATCACGCCCACCCCACGCGGCGCTACCAGTCGCTACGGCATTTCGAGCAGTTGCCGCAGTTGCCGAGCGGCTACTTCGGCATGTTCCCGCTCTCGTACGTGCCCTGGCTGTGGTTTCGCGTGATGAACCCACGCCTGCTCGGGCTGCCGCATGTGCGGGGCGATCTGAATCGCGTCAACATCGATCCACGCTCGCGCGACGCGCTCCAGCGCCGCTACGGACGGCAGACGTCGACCGCCCGCGCGGCCTGACGCGCCACCGCAGGGCGTGCAGCCCTCGCCGATAATCGAAGCGATGAATCCGCTGCTCGGCAAGCTGCACCCCTACCCGTTCGAGCGGCTGCGCGAACTGACGCGCGATGTCACACCCAATCCAGATTTGCGTCCGATCGGCCTGGGCATCGGCGAGCCGCGCCACGCGACGCCGCAGCTGATCACCGATGCGTTGACGGCCGCACTGCCCGGCCTCGCGAATTACCCCGCCACGGCCGGCGAACCTGCGCTGCGCGAGGCCTGCGCGCAATGGGTGCAGCGCCGCTACGGCGTCGAGATCGATCCTTCGACTCAGGTGTTGCCGGTGAACGGCTCGCGCGAGGCGCTGTTTGCGCTGGCGCAGACGGTGATCGACCCGACGCGCGCGGGCGCAACCGTTGTCTGCCCGAACCCGTTCTATCAAATCTACGAGGGGGCGGCGCTGCTTGCCGGCGCGCAGCCGGCGTTTGCGAACAGCAATCCGGGGCGCAATTTCGCCGCCGATTGGTCGCGGATCGACACCACCACCTGGTCGCGAACGCAACTGCTCTACGTCTGCTCTCCGGGAAATCCGACCGGCGCGGTGATGCCGCTCGCCGAATGGCAGGCACTCTTCGGGCTGAGCGATCGGCACGGCTTCGTGATCGCGAGCGACGAGTGCTACTCGGAGATCTACTTCGGCAACACACCACCGCTTGGTTCGTTGGAAGCGGCGAAAGCGCTCGGCCGCGACGACCTGCACAATCTCGTAGCGTTCACGAGCCTGTCCAAGCGCTCGAACGTTCCGGGCATGCGATCGGGCTTCGTCACCGGCGACGCACGCCTCATCAAGGCGTTCTTGCTCTACCGCACGTATCACGGCAGTGCGATGAGCCCGCCGGTGCAGCGTGCGAGCATCGCCGCCTGGGGCGACGAGGCGCATGTCGAGGCCAATCGCGCGCTCTACCGCCAAAAGTTTGCCGACGTGACGCCGATATTGGCAGATGTGCTCGATGTGGCGATGCCCGACGCGGGCTTCTATCTCTGGGCCGGCGTGCCGGGCGGCGACGACGTCGGCTTCGCGCTGAGGCTGCTGGCTCAATACAATGTCGCCGTGCTGCCGGGCAGCCTGCTTGCGCGCGAAGCGCACGGCACGAACCCCGGTGCAGGCCGCATCCGTCTGGCGCTCGTCGCCGGCGTCGACGAATGCCTCGAAGCGGCGCAGCGCATCGCCGAATGCGTCAAGACAACGCGCCAAACCACAGTGAGCCCCACATGACTTCATCCTCTACCGGCCGAATCCAGGACCTCATCGACCTAGCCTGGGAAGGGCGCATGCAGATCAGCGCCGTTTCATCGCCCGAAGTGCGCGAGGCGGTCGAGCAAGTGATCTCGGACCTGAACGCCGGGCGCATCCGCGTCGCCGAGCGCCAGGGCGTCGGCCAGTGGACTGTGAACCAATGGGTCAAGAAGGCGGTGCTGCTGAGTTTCCGGCTGAGCGAAAACAAGGTCACCCGCGCCGGCGATCTGGCCTTCTTCGACAAGGTGCAGACCAAGTTCGGGCACCTCGACGAGAGCCGCATGCACGAAGCCGGCGTGCGTGTCGTGCCGCCCGCCGTCGCGCGCCATGGCTGCTACATCGCGAAAAACGTCGTCCTGATGCCGAGCTACGTCAACATCGGCGCCTACGTCGACGAGGGCACGATGGTCGACACCTGGGCTGCCGTCGGCTCGTGTGCGCAGATCGGCAAGAACGTGCACCTGTCGGGCGGCGTCGGCATCGGCGGCGTGCTGGAGCCGATGCAGGCGAACCCGACGATCATCGAGGACAACTGCTTCATCGGCGCGCGCTCCGAGGTCGTCGAGGGCGTGATCGTCGAGGAGAACTCGGTCCTCTCGATGGGCGTCTACATCGGCCAGAGCACCAAGATCTACGACCGCGCAACGGGCGAGGTGAGCTACGGCCGCATCCCGGCCGGCTCGGTCGTTGTCAGCGGCAGCCTGCCGAGCGCTGACGGCACGCACAGCCTGTACTGCGTCGTGATCGTGAAAAAGGTCGACGCGCAGACACGCGCGAAGACGAGCATCAACGAACTCCTGCGGGCATGAGCACCATGGCGATCTCGGACAACATTCGGATGAGCAGCGGCAACATGGAGCGCGTGCTGCGCCTGATGGCCGACAAGGGCGCGTCCGACGTTTACCTGTCGGCGAACACGCCGATCCTGATCAAGATCAACGGCCAGATCCTGCAGCTCTCGGATCAGCCGCTGACGCCGACGCAGCCGCGCCAATTGCTGGCTGAACTGCTGACGCCGACCCAGCTCGAAGAGCTCGAAGAGACGGGCGAACTCAACGTCGGCATCGGCCTGTCGGGCGTCGGCAGCTTTCGCCTGTCCGGCTTCAAGCAGCGCGGCACGGTGGCGGCGGTGTTCCGCTGCATTCCGCACCTGATACCGTCGCTCGAGAGCCTGAACATGCCGGCGATCATCTCGACACTCGCGACCGCAAAGCGTGGCCTCGTGCTGATGGTGGGCGCGACAGGTACAGGCAAGAGCACAACGCTCGCGTCAATGCTCGAGCAGCGCAACCAGAACATGACGGGCCACATCCTGACGATCGAGGACCCGATCGAATTCCTGTTCGCGAACAAGAAGTCGGTCGTCAACCAGCGCGAGGTCGGGCGCGACACACAGTCGCTGCAGATCGGGCTGCGCAATGCGCTGCGCCAGGCGCCCGACTGCATCCTGATCGGCGAAATCCGCGATCGCGAAACGATGACTTCGGCGCTGAGCTACGCGCTCTCGGGTCACCTCGTGCTGTCGACCCTGCACGCGAACAACAGCTACCACGCACTGTCGCGCATCATGTCGTTCTACATGCCCGAGGCGCGACCGGCGCTGCTCGCCGACCTCGCCGCCGGCATGCGCGCGATCGTCTCGCAGCGATTGCTGCGCGCTACGGCCGGTGGGCGCATCCCGGCGGTCGAGGTGATGTTCAACACCAAGCTCGTCTCCGAGATGATCGAACAGGGCGACTTCAGCGGCATCCGCGAAGCGATGGAAAAGTCGATGGCCGAAGGCTCGCAGACCTTCGAGCAGGACATCGCGCGCCTGATCACCGCAGGCACCGTGACACGCGAGGAAGGCCTCGCGTTTGCCGATTCGCCGACGAACCTGATGTGGCGGCTGCAAAACGACATGACGCCGATATCGCGCATCACGCCGAAGGCGGAGGAGTCGGAAGAAGGCGCGAGCTTTACCGAGATCATGTTCGACGCACCGCGCGAGTAAGGACACCGATGTCGCGCGCCTTGCACCTCGCCGAACAACTGATCGCCCGCCGCTCCGTCACGCCCGACGACGCCGGCTGCCAACAGTTGGTCGCCGGCTGGCTCGAAGCAATCGGCTTCGAGAGCCACCACATCGAAAGCGGCCCCGACACGGCGCGGGTCAGCAACCTGTGGGCGGTGCGCCGTGGTTCGCCCGACGGCAAGCTGCTCGCCTTCGCCGGCCACACCGACGTCGTGCCGACCGGCCCGCTTTCTCTATGGGCGAGCGATCCGTTCACGCCGACGCATCGCGACGGGCGCCTGTATGGCCGCGGCGCAGCCGACATGAAGACATCGATCGCGGCGATGGTCGTGGCGTGCGAGGAATTCGTCGCCGCGCACCCGGCTGCGCCGGGCTCGATCGCGCTGCTGATCACGAGCGACGAGGAAGGCCCGGCGGTCGATGGCACGGTCAAGGTCTGCGAGTGGCTGCAGGCGAAGGGCGAGCGCATCGACTATTGCATCGTCGGCGAGCCGACGTCGGTCGAACGGCTTGGCGACATGGTCAAGAACGGCCGGCGTGGCAGCCTGTCTGGCCGACTTGCGGTGCGCGGCGTGCAAGGCCACATCGCGTATCCACAACTGGCGAAGAATCCGGTGCATCTTTTTGCGCCTGCGCTCGCCGAACTCGTCGCCATCGAATGGGACGTGGGCAACGAGTATTTCCCACCGATCGGTTGGCAAGTCTCGAATATCCACGCTGGCACCGGCGCCGGCAACGTCATTCCGGGCGAACTGGTGGTGGACTTCAACTTTCGCTTCAGCACCGAATCGACGCGTGACACGCTGCAAGATCGACTGTGCGCGGTTCTCGATCGGCATGGGCTCGAATACGACATCGATTGGACGCTTGGCGGCGAACCGTTCCTGACGCCGGCCGGCACGCTGAGCGAGGCCTTGTGCGGCGCGATCCGCGACGAGACCGGCGTCGAAGCCGCGCTGTCAACGACCGGTGGCACGTCCGATGGCCGCTTCATATCAAAAATCTGCCCGCAGGTGATGGAATTCGGACCGATCAATGCGAGCATCCACAAGATCGACGAACATGTCGCCGTCGCCGATATCGAGCCGCTGAAGAACATTTATCGCCGCACATTCGAAGCCCTGTTGACATGACCCTGATCGACCTCATCACCGCGCAAAGCGCCCGCCTCAAACAGGCGGGCGTTTCGTTTGGGCACGGCACGACGAACGCCTTCGACGAAGCGGCGTGGCTCGTGCTGTGGACGCTCGGCATGCAGTTCGAAGAGCTGGAAGCCAAGGCGCAGCGCGAAGTGACGCCCGAAGAACAGGCGAAGGCCGATGCGCTGGTCGGCGAGCGCATCGCGACGCGCCGGCCCGCCGCGTACCTGACAGGCGAAGCCTGGCTGCAGAACGTCCCGTTCACCGTCGATGAACGCGTGATCGTGCCGCGCTCGTTCATCGCCGAACTGCTGGCCGACGCCGAAGGCGAAGGCTCGCTCGACGCCTGGCTGTCGGATCGAACGCTGCGCGTGCTCGACTTGTGCACCGGCAACGGCAGCCTGGCGGTGATCGCGGCGATGGCCTACCCGGAGAT
>JBDTSN010000068.1:0-7940 GCA_039931145.1 Burkholderiales bacterium
AAGGCCGGGTCATCGAACTTGAAGCCACCCGACAGCGGCTTGTCGAACAGCGGTTGGCCCTGCGGCCCGACCGGCGTGTGGCAGTTGCCGCAGGCGACGATGCCTTCCATCAGCACCTTGCCGCGCGCGAGCGTCGCGGCATCGGCGGCGTGGGCGCTGCCGGTGGCGGCCAGACATATCAAGGCAAGAGCGGGAGCGATGATTCGGCGCATGCGGGCTCCTGTGTTCGGACGCGACCTGGGTTGACCGATGTCAAGCAGGTCGCTACTTTGCTCCGCACGCTCGCCTCGGAACAGCGTGGAAACACGGAGTTCGAGCGGGGGCCGTACTGCCAAGGCCGCGTCAGGCCGCAGCCACGAATGAGACGCGTCCGAAGTGCGAGGCTCAACTCGGCAGCTTCAGGCCAAACACGCCGCTCCCGCTCAGCGTGATGTGGAGCGCGTGCGTCGCGCGCGTCGCCGCAACGTAGAACAGGCGCGCCTCGTCGGCTTCGTCCTCACCGTGCTCGGGCATGTGCCCTACGCCGGCGAGTGCGACGAGTGGAAACTCGAGCCCCTTGCTGGCGTGCATCGTCAGCACCTTGATCGAGTCGGCCGTCGGATCGAAGCAGCCGCTGCCCTTTCGCACCTGGTGTGGCATGCGGCGTCGGCGCAGGACGGCAGCGCGCTCTTCCATCACCGCGTAGCGTCGGCAGATGATCGCCATCTCACCCCAGGCATGCCCTTGCTCGTGCGCGGCGCCGAGCAACTCTGCGATCTTGCCGGCTTCGTCGCGCAGCGTCGGCAGGCGGATGACGATCGGTGCGTGGCCGTCACGCCCGCAACTGATCGGTTGCCGCATCGGGATGCCATCGTCGTCGCCATCCTCGGGCTTCAACAGGTCGGCTGCGATCAGGCTCGCTGTCTGCAGCAACTGGCGCGTGTTGCGGTAGTTGATCTTCAACACCGTCGTTCGCCCCTGCGCCTGGATATAGCAAAGCACAAGGATCGGCTTTGCGGCCTTCGCCAACTGCTCCGCGCGGTAGCCGAGGATCATGGTCTTGCCCGAGCCCGCAACGCCGTGAATCACGCGGTGCCCTTCGCCCAGGCTTCGCGCAAGCTGCTCCTGCTGCAGGTCCATTGCGCGGATGATGTCGGGGACCGCGTCGTCAGTCATTCGATTCGTCGGCTTCGAACAGCCCGATCTGGGTGCTCACGCGCACCTGCGGGAAGAGCGTCCATAGCACGCGACGCGATGACTCTCGATCGCGCGGCGCAACTCGGCCGCCTCGAACTGCCGACGCGTGATGCGCGTGAACCCGGCACCGTAGCTCCACGGGAAGGCGGGCGCGCCTTTGTGCGCTCCGCCGCCCGAGACCAGTTGCTTGTCGCGCGACAGCGCATCGACCACCTGGTGTGCATCGTGGCGCGCCTGTTCGACCGGGTTGATCACGTTCTTCGGCTCGCCACCGGGAACGATCCCCCAGGTCTGCTCCGCGTCGTCAGCGTGCGGCCACATGCAACACGTTGTGCGATAGCGGCCGGTCGCACCGGGCTGCGGTGACTGCTGCGCCTGACGCGGATAGAGCCCTGTGAGGGGCTACGTAGCGCGGGAATTTGGCCGAACCACAAACCGGACCACAAGCTGCCTTCAGGCCAGGCGGCGGGCATGCGACGGGGCTGCCTCTGCTCAGCGTGCGCTCGGCCAGGCCCAAACACCCCAGCGGACGCGCACAGTGCGGCGCGCCCCTACCGCCCTTACCAGCAGGCGCAAAGACATGCCGTTTGACAAACCTATTCATGACGCCACCGCCGAACCAAGAACGCGGTTCACGCCTGCGACTTCCCATCCCGGGTAATCCCGGGCAGGGTGCTGCGACGCCGGCACTACCATCGTCGAACAATTTCGTTGGAGGAGACGCAGATGGACTTCGTTCGCAAGATCATCCTGGCGGCCGCGACGACCGCCGCATTCGTATCGGTCCCGGCACTCGGCCAGTCTTCGGACCGCGATCCCGATCGCGTCGCAGCGGAGCACAGAGCCAATCTCGGAGAGACCGACGCCGACTACGGTCCGGCGTTCACGTTCGCCGGCAAGACCTACGCCAGCCAGAAGGCGTTCATCGACAGCGGTGCTCGTTGTTCGACCCGGTATGTCTCCGACTTCGAGCAGCGCATCCTCGAGATGAAGCAGGATCAGTGGCTGGCCGAGCGCGCGGCGGCCGGCCGGCCGGTGGGACCCCAGGCCGTCGGCGGAACCATCCCCGTGTACTGGCACGTCATCAACAATGGCTCGTCGCCTTCGAACGGCGACCTACCCGACAGCCAGATCACGGCCCAGATGGCAGTGCTCAACGCCGCCTACGCGGATTCCGGATTCACCCTCCAACTCCTGGCGGTGACTCGGACCACGAATGCGAGCTGGTACACGATGACGCCCGGCACGGCCGCGGAACGCGCGGCCAAGACCGCCTTGCGACAGGGCGGCGCGGACGCGTTGAACATCTACTCGAACAACATGGGTGGCGGCTTGCTCGGCTGGGCAACCTTCCCGTCCGACTACCCGGCAGATCCGAACATGGACGGCGTCGTGATCCTCTTCAGCTCGGTGCCCGGCGGAACGTCGTCGCCCTACAACGAAGGCGACACGGCGACCCACGAAATCGGCCACTGGATGGGGCTGTACCACACCTTCCAGGGCGGCTGCAGCCGGCGCAACGATCAGGTCCGTGACACGCCGGCCGAGCGCTCGGCAGCCTACTCCTGCCCGGTGGGTCGCGATTCATGCACGAAGCCGCGGCAGGCGGGACTCGACCCGATCACGAATTTCATGGACTACACGGATGACTCGTGCATGACGAGCTTCTCGGCTGGGCAGGACACACGCATGGACTCGGCGTTCCAGCAGTACCGGCGCCCGCCGATGTAGGTGCGCTCCGGGTCTGCGGGCTGCAGGTCTGCCGATGCCGAGGTGGTGATGCATCGTGCGCGAGGGGCCCGACGCGGCGCGCTCCGCGATGAGGTCGCAGGCGCGCGACCGCCCCGCGTCGAAATCACGCCTTCGCCCTTTCCCATCGTTAGCCGCTCGGGGTGACACGTGAGGTTCGGGCTTGTCGTGTCGAGCAGCGAATAGTCGTTGCGGCGGCGCAGTTCCAACGTAACTTCGCCGGTGACTGTGCGCGCGACCCAGCGCAGCGCCGTTTCGCGCAGCATCAGACTTTGGGGGTCGAACCAGCGGTCCTGGTACAGCAGACGCCCGAGGCGACGGCCGTTGCTGCCGCAATGCTCGATCGTGTCCTCGTTGTGGATGCCCGTCACCAGCCGCTCGTGTCAGGGCTTGTGAATGCGAAGCGTCGGGCTCGCGCGCTGAATGAATCCTGCGCGCCCGCGCGCATCGGTCGGATTTGCTCGCAGATGCTCAGGCCGCGACCGCTGCGTCGTCGTCCGCCACCTCGCCCAGAAAACCACCGCTCTGGTGCGCCCAGAGCCGCGCGTAGATGCCGCCGGCGGCAAGCAGGCTGGCGTGGGTGCCGGTCTCGACGATGCGGCCGAGCTCCATGACGACGAGGCGGTCCATCGCCGCGATGGTGGACAGCCGGTGCGCGATCGCGACGACCGTCTTGCCCTCCATCAGCTTGTAGAGGCTCGCCTGGATGGCAGCCTCGACCTCGCTGTCGAGCGCGCTCGTCGCCTCGTCGAGTAGCAGGATCGGCGCGTCCTTCAACATCACACGCGCGATTGCGACGCGCTGGCGCTGGCCGCCGCTGAGCTTGACTCCTCGCTCGCCGACATGGGCGTCGTAGCCGTGCCGGCCCTTCTGGTCAGCGAGGCCGACGATGAAATCGTGCGCCTCGGCGTGCTCGGCGGCGCGCAGCATCTCGGCGTCATTCGCGTCCGGCCGGCCGTAGACGAGGTTGTCGCGCACCGAGCGGTGCAGCAGCGATGTGTCCTGCGTCACCATGCCGACCTGGCGGCGCAGGCTCTCCTGCGTCACGCCGGCAATGTCCTGGCCGTCGATCAGGATGCGTCCGCTCTCCAGGTCATAGAGCCGCAGCAACAGATTCACGACCGTGCTCTTTCCCGCGCCCGAGCGGCCGACGAGGCCGATCTTCTCGCCCGGGTGGATGACGAGGTTCAAGCCCTCGATGATCCGGCGCGCATTGCCATACGAGAAACCGACGTCCTCGAAGCGCACCTCGCCGCGCGTGACGACGAGCGGCTGCGCATCTGGCCGATCGACGACGCTGCGCGCGCGCGACAGCGTGCCGATGCCGTCCTGCACCGTGCCGACATGCTCGAAGAGCGTCGCCATCTCCCACATGACCCATTGCGAGATGCCGTTCAGGCGCAGCGCCATCGCGGTGGCAGCGGCGACCGCGCCGATGCCGATTGCACTTTGCTGCCACAGCAGCAGGCTCGCCAGCGTCGTGCTCGCGATCAGCGCCACGCTCAGGGCCTGATTGACGGTTTCGAACAGCGTCACGAGCCGCATCTGCGCGTGGCCGGTGGCGGCGAACTCCTGCATCGCGTGGCGCGCGAAATGCGCCTCGCGCTGCGCGTGCGAGAAGAGCTTCACGGTGCCGATGTTGGTATAGGCATCGGTCACGCGCCCCGTCATCAGCGATCGTGCGTCGGCCTGCTCTTTCGCCACGCGCGCCAGACGCGGCACAAAGAAGCTGAGCGTCAGAACGTAGAGCGCAAACCACGCGAGATACGGCGCGAGCAGCCAGAGGTCGAACGCGCCGAGCACGCCGAGCAGCGTCACGAAATAGACGCCGACATAGACCAGGATGTCGCTGAAGATGAGCCACGTGTCGCGCACCGCGAGGGCAGTCTGCATCACCTTGGCCGCGATGCGGCCGGCGAACTCGTCCTGATAGAACGACATGCTCTGCTCGAGCATCTGGCGGTGGAAGTTCCAGCGCAGCCGCATCGGGAAGTTGATGAACACGCCCTGGTACTTCAGCAGGCCGTAGACCCCGGCGACCGCGATGCTGGCGACGAGCACACCCGAAAGCAGTGCGAGCGTGTGACCATGGCGCACCCACAGTTCGGCTGGCGGCACGCTCGCGAGCACGTCGACGATGTGGGCGACCATCGCGAACAGCAGTGCTTCGAACGCACCGATCGTCGCGCTGACGAGCATCACCGCCAGCAGCAACCCGCGGACCCCGCGCGTGCACTCCCACAGGAAGCGCAGGAAGACCTTCGGCGCAGGCGGCGGCAGCGCCTCCGGATAGGACGCGAGCAGGGATTCGAAGTGACGGAAAAGCAAGGGTGGATCTCGCGGAGCAGCAGTCGGCGGCGCGTCGTGATCGGCGCCGAGCGAGGCGCGGATTATCTGGCGATTGGCCCGCGCGCGCTGCCGTTGGAAGCGATACCGAAACTGCGCTTCAACTTCCGAGGCAGATGTCAGCACCGCCCGGCCGCCCGAAGGTGCTGACGCGCCCCGCGGGGCAACGAACGCAATGAGCTTGGGGCAGTTTCACTTCAGAAGCCAGATTCGGCCATTCCCGGCCGCCGCCCACGGGCGGCAACGCGGTATTGAGCAGACCGCCGCAATGAAACGTTCAGCGCCCTTCGCTAGTCACGCCACAACCCCATTCTCAGCACGTCCTGATACTCACCATCCACGCAAAGCTCGTTACGCAGGATTCCTTCGACCTTGAATCCCAATTCCTCGTTCAGCCTCACGTTGCGCAGATTGGTATGGGTCGTGTTGAGACAGATCTTCTTCAGGCCGAGCGCTGCGAGCCCGTAGTCAATCCATAGTCTGGACGCCTCCTTTGCAAGTCCCCTTCCGCGCATGCTCGGCACACCAATCAGCTTGCGCAGTTCCGCCCGGCGCTGCAATGGATCGAAGTCGAGGAAGGCCATCGTGCCGATCGGCGTGCCATCGTGCAAGGTCACCGTGCCGAAGACGGTGCGCTCACTGTCGAGAAGTTCGTGCACGCTGGGCCGGGCAGGGCTCATGGATGACAGCAGGAAGTAGCGACCATTCGCTTCCTGTACCCACTGTTCCAGCAACGGCAGGTCGACTTGCTGGTCGAACGAACGGATACCCACCTCGACGCCCACAAGCGGCAAGGTTTTCGCACGCTTGCGGCTTGGCGCTGGCGGAGCCGCGGGCAGATCGTCGGCCGGTGGCTCGGTAGCCGCAGGCCTGCCGGGTTTCATGGAGGCATCGAGCAGGAGGTTCACATAGCGAATGAAGTCGATCTGTTTGAAGCCGTAGCCGACCGCCTCACGACAGAAGTTGCGCGAGAGTGCTTCCAGCATCGCGGTGGGAATCTGCTTCTGGGGCTCGCTCATGGGCTGGCGTGCGCTTTCGATGTCATGGCGTCGACTTCTTTCAATCGCAGGTTGCAAAACGGGGGCTGTTGCAAAGTGTCTCACTGGCGCCATGCAGTCCACAACCGCCTTCCCCCCGTCGTTTCGGAATCTTCACACACATGGAGGAAGTTGTCTGGCGGCCCGCCGGTCAAGATCCGGGGCTTTCGGGCACCTGCCCCCACGCGTCTCGCTCCAACGGGCCACCCGCCGGATCGCGCCGCACTCGGTCTGTGGGGCCGGCGGCGTCGGCCCCTCGTATTGGCCGTTCTTTCGACCCGGCCGACAATGTGGCGCCGCCGCGCCGGACTGCGCGGCTCACCAACGGCGACACATGGACCACAGCGCGAACAGGATATTCATCTCCTACCGGCGCGACGACGCCGCCGGATATGCCGGCCGACTGGAGGAGGCGCTGGAAAAGCGCTTCGGCCGCGGCAGCGTCTTCCGCGACGTGCTCGACATCCCGCCCGGCGAGGACTTCGTCGCCGCGATTCGCGCCCGGCTGGCCAGCGCACAGGCGGTGCTGGTGCTCATCGGCCCGCGCTGGGCCGGCGGCGAACCGGCCGGGCAGCGGCGCATCGATGACGAGGGCGACTTCGTGCGCCTGGAAGTTGCGGTGGCACTGGAAAGCGGCGCGCGTGTGGTGCCGGTGCTGCTGCCCGGCGCCGAGATGCCGGCCGAGGCCGACCTGCCGTTGCCGCTGAAGCCGCTGGCGCGACGCAATGCGCTGAGCCTGAGCGACGCGAACTGGGACGCCGAGATCGGTCGCCTGGCCGACGCAATTGGCCTGGCTCGGCAGCGCAACGTCTGGCCCTGGGCACTGGGCGGCACGGCCGTCGCCGCCAGCGTCATCGCGGCGCTGAGCTGGTTGCAGCCCTGGGTGCCGGCCGATCCGTCGTCGCGACTCCTCGGCAGCTGGCAGGCCGAGGTCGAATACGGCTGGGGTGCGAAGCACGACGAGCGCTTCGAGTTCAAGCGCCATGCCGGGCAGCTGGCCGGCACCGCCAGCTTCCTGAGCTATCCGCGGGCCATCGAGAAGCTGGAGTTCGACGGTAGCAACTTGCGCTTCGAGACCCATACCCAGCAGTCGATGGGCACCGAGACGCGAGAGGTCACCCACCATTACAGCGCTGAGCTGCGTGGCCAGCCGCCCGACGAACGGCTGGCGCTGCGCCTGCAGACCAGCGGCTCGTTCGACAGCGACAAGCCGCTGGAATTCGAGGCCCGGCGTGTCGCCGCGTCGGCGGCGGCGTCCGCCGCGATGCGTTGACGCTGCGAGTTGCGCACGTGCTTGTGGCCCCTGCCGTGAATCCCCATGGCCTGGGCGGCTTGGTCGCAGATTCGGCCCGCGCAATCCGTGCCTGGCAGTTCTCGCGCGACATACCGGGCCGCTGTGCCGAAGGCAGCAAGTATCGGCGTGCCGGCGCCGACTGCGCGCGTGGCCGCCACACACTTCGGCTACTGGCCAGGCCGTGAGTTCCCGGCAACGCCGGCAAGCGGCAGGTCAAGCTCGCCGTCGCCTCATCGAGCGACAGCTTTCAGCGCGGGTGCCCGCTACTGGATTTGGTCGATCGGGATGGAAGTCTCGGGATCAATGAGCCTCACGGCTGAAGCTCATGCAACGCGTTC
>JBDTSN010000069.1:0-7727 GCA_039931145.1 Burkholderiales bacterium
GCATGCCGGTGACGAAGGTGTTGCCCTACCAGTGGTACGACACGCCCAACATCCGCGTCGGCACCTATGCCGATTTCGAGGTGCTCGCACGCAAGAACGGTCTGCGCATCCTCGACGCCTTCGGCATCCAGCGTGGCCAGGCCGTGCGCCGCTGGCCAAACCTGCTGGCGAGCGTCGCCGTCTTCAAGTTCGATCGCGGCTGACGCACACGTTCAGCCCCAAGGCGGGCTGCGTCCCTCGGGGCCCGCGAAGCGGCAGAGCCGCTATCTTGGGGCCGTGATCACTTCTCGCGGAAGTTGTCGTGGCAGTTCTTGCAGGCCTTGGCGGTGTCGCCGAACGTCGCCTTGATCAAATCAAAGTTGCCGCCTTTCGCCGCGGCATCGAGCTTCACGACCTGCTGCTGCATATCCTTGGCGTCGGCCTGGAACTTGGACGGATCTTTCCAGACTTCGGGCTTGGCCTTGTTGTCGCGGCCGAAGTCGGTGCCGGGGCCGAAGGCCGAGAACGGGAGGACGGACATCTCGTGCACCACATGGGCGTTCTCGGCCGCCGTCTTGGCGTCGAACGGCACCTTGCCCTGCACCATCGCGCCGAGGCGTCCGAAGTGCGTTCCCATCACCGTCATCACGGACTGGCGATAGTCGATCGCGTCTTCAGGCTTGGCAAACTGGGCCGCGGCGGGCAGTGCCGCGAACAGCGCGACGAGCGCGGCGGCAGATGCACCAAGGATGGATTTCAGACGATTCATGCGGCTTCTCCCGAGAAAGGTGTCGTTGGGTGGCATGTCGGTGCGGGCCGGAGCGGCCGCGCGCGACCGCGCCAGTTTACGGAAGCCGTGGCGTTTTCGTTCGGCGCAGTCGCGCGCAGGCAATGCGGCTTCGAATCGCGATCGGTGCACCGCGTCGCGTGCGACGTGCGGCGGGTTCGATCTGGCGCTATCGTTGCCGGGTTGAGAGGCATCGGGAAACGGGTCAAGTGGTGAACAAAGGGACCGGCACAACTCGCTCGGGCGGCGGCGCCCGGAACGCACTGCGTGTGGTGCGCATCTGGGACTTGCCGACGCGCCTCTTTCACTGGGCACTCGCGATCTGCGTCGTCGGCTCGTTCGTCAGCGGCTCGATCGGCGGCAACGCGATGGAGTGGCACTTTCGCTTTGGCTATACGGTGTTTGCGTTGATCGCATTTCGCCTTCTGTGGGGTTTCGTCGGCGGGCGCTGGTCGCGCTTCTCGGCCTTTGTGCGCGGCCCGGCTACGGTATTGCGATACCTGCGCGGGCAGTCGCGCAGCGACGAGTTTCACGACGTCGGCCACACGCCGCTCGGCAGCGCCTCGGTGATTGCGATGCTCGTCTTTCTGGCGCTGCAGGTCGGCAGCGGTCTGTTCGCCGACGACGAGATCACGAACGCCGGGCCGCTGGTGCGCTTTGTCTCGAACGCGACGAGCTCCACGCTCACCGCCTACCACGCGAACATCGGCCGCTGGGTCATCCTGGCGCTCGTCTTGCTGCACACCGGCGCGATCATCTTCTACCGTGTACGCAGGCAGCGCGATCTCATCGGGCCGATGATCCGAGGCGACAAGTTGCTGCCGGCGAATGTGCCTGCCGCCACCGACAGCGGGGCGCTCTGGCTGTTTGCCGCCGTACTGTTCACGGCCTGCGCGGCGAGTGTCGGCTTTGTCGTGTGGTTGGGTGGCTGAAGCTCGGGCCGAGGCCCTAAACTGCAGCGACCCATAGCTGAAGCCGTCCGCATGGATGCCCCTCCAGAGATACGACTTGTCGTTGCCGACACGGCGCCGCTGATCGACGCCGCGCGCGAGATCTTCCGCGACTACGCGCAAAGCCTTTCGGTCGATCTGTGCTTCCAGAATTTCGATGCCGAGCTCGCGGCCCTGCCGGGCGATTACGCGGCGCCCGAGGGCAAGTTGCTGCTCGCCTGGGTCGACGGCGAGCTTGCAGCCTGCGGTGCCATGCGCAGCGTCCCCGACACCGACTACGCCAATGCCTGCGAGATGAAGCGGCTCTACGTGCGGCCCGCGTTTCGCCGCTTCGGCCTTGGGCGCTTGCTCGGGCAATCGTTGCTCGACGAAGCGCGCAGCGCGGGCTATTCGGTGATGCTGCTCGACACGCTCGACGAAATGGAGGCGGCGCGCGAGCTCTACGCCTCGCTCGGCTTCGAGGAGATTGCGCCCTACTATTTCAACCCGATCGCCGGCGCACACTATCTGAAGGCCGAGCTCGGGTGACGCGCTCCGTGTCCCGCCCTGGCAACTGCAGATCCTGTCCGGACGAGTGTTCCCCATGAATGCATTCAAGCAACTGCTCAGTGCTGCCGGCGGCAATCCGCCGATCGGCACCTGGATCAGCTCGGCGAGCCCGCTCGTCGCCGAGGCCGTCGCGCACGCCGGATTCGACTGGGGTCTGATCGACATGGAGCATTCGCCGGTCGACATGATGGAGGTGGTGCATCTGCTGCAGGCGGTGGCCGTGACGCGCATGGCGCCCCTGGTGCGCGTGCCCTGCAACGATGCGGTCGTCATCAAGCGCGTGCTGGACGCCGGCGCGACGACGCTGATGGTGCCCTTCGTGCAGGATGCCGACGAGGCGCGCGCCGCAGTGGCCGCCACGCGCTACCCACCGGAAGGCGTGCGCGCGATGTCGGCCTCCGGGCGGGCGTCGCGCTTCGGCACCGACGCCACCTATTTCCGCAATGCGAATCGCGGTCTCGCGGTTGTCGTGCAGCTCGAGACCGCACAGGCCATCGGCCGGCTCGAGTCGATCGCCGCGGTGCCGGGCGTGGATGCGATCTTCATCGGGCCGGCCGATCTGTCGGCGTCGATGGGCCATGTCGGCCATCCGACACATCCGGAGGTGATGGACCTGATGGCGGATGTGGTGCATCGTTGCAAGGCGCTCGGCAAGCCGGTTGGTGCGTTCGGTGCGACACCCGAAGTCGTCGCCGAGTACCGTGCGATCGGCTTCGACTTTGTCGCGATCGGATCCGACCTCGCGCTTTTGATCCGCGGCGCGAAAGAGGTGATCGTCGCGCTCAAGGCGCAGGATCGGATGCACGTGCACACGCTGGTAAGCGGTACCCAGACGGGCGGCGAGCGCTGAAGGCCTAGGCGAACGCCGGCGGTGCCGGGCCTGCATGCGACACTCTTTTCAACGGCGCCAAGCGGCGGGAGGAATATGACCGAATCGATGAGCGACAACGCTGGTGCCCAGATCTTCGAACTCAGGGCCGGCGCGCTGCGTCTGGCATTGCGGCCCGACCTGGGCGGCGCGATCGCCGGGCTCTGGCATCACGGCGTACCGGTGCTGCGGTCGCAGGAACCGGAGCAGCTCGCCTCCTGGCGCAAGGCGGCTTCGTATCCGCTCGTGCCGTATTCGAACCGTATCGATCACGGACGATTCAACTGGCAGGGTCGGGCCTACCAGTTAGCGCCCAATTTCGAAGGGAGTCCGCATTCGCTGCACGGCGTTGGCCACCAAAGCGTCTGGCAGATCGAGCCGAGCAACGGGCCGAGCGGGCCGGCCGAGGTGGCGCTGACGCTTGAGCATCGTGCCGACGACGGCTGGCCGTTCGATTTTCAGGCGCGCCAGTTGTTCCAGCTCGGGCCGACCTCGCTGCGGGTCGAACTGAGCGTGACGAACACGGCGTCGCAGGCGGCGCCGTTCGGCCTCGGCTGGCACCCCTACTTCCCGAAGCGCGCCCGCAGCCGGCTGCATGTCGAGTGCAGTGGCCGCTGGGAGCTCGACGCGCTGAAGCTGCCGACACAGCTTGTGCCGCAACCTGGCGTCGACGCCGACGTCGCGCATCTCGACTACGACCATGGCTTCGAGGGCTGGAGCGGTCCGGCACGGATTCGTGACGAGCTATTCGCGCTCACGCTGCGCTCATCGCTGTCGCGCCTCGTGATCTACACCCCGCAGGACAAGGACTACTTCTGCGTCGAGCCGGTGAGCCATGTCACGAATGCGATCAACCAGCCGGCGCCGAGCGCGCTTGGTCTCGTCACGTTGCAACCCGGGCAGAGCCACCACGCCTGGATGACGCTCGACATCCGCACGACGCATTGAGTGGCACGCCGCGCGCGGCGTGCTCGGGCCCGCATATCGCAACGCCAGTTCGCTGGCGCGAAGCTGACGCCCCGCGCTTGCGGCGGTTCATTTCGGAGCGTCTCGGGAGCTTTCGTATAATTTCAAGGCTTTGCAGGCGACGGATCAGGCATTCACCATGAACGAGCGTATCGATCGTGGCGGGTGGGACGACGAGGATGACGAGCCTCCCGTACCGTTGACACCGGCGCAAGCGCAGGCCTTGCGGGCGAAGCACCCCCAGGTTTCGGCGTGGCGCGTGGTCGCGGCGCAGGCCGCGGTGGGGGTTGTGGTCAGCTCGCTGGCGTGGGGCCTTTTCGGGCGCGACGCAGGCTGGTCGGCGTTGTATGGCGCGGCGGTCATCGTCTTGCCCACGGCGCTGCTGGCACGTGGCGTGGGCAGGATAGCGGGGACCGGACTGGTTGCAGGAGCGATGGGCTTCCTGGCCTGGACGGGTGTGAAGTTGGTGCTGTCGCTTGTCATGTTGCTGGCGGCAGCGCGAGTGGTGCCCGAGCTGAACTGGCCGGCATTGCTCGTAGCGATGGCGGTGTGCTTGCAGGTGAACTGGCTGGCGTTGTTGTGGCGCCGCTGATAACGAAACAGTGAACTAGAACTCGACGGACGCGAAGAAATGGCAGCAGAAGCGGCAGTAGAGGCTCACACCCAGACGTCTGGTGAATACATCGTTCACCACCTGACGCATTTGGGAAACGGCACGGCCAAAGGCCTCGTTGATTTTTCGGTCTTCAATTACGACTCGGCGTTTTTTGGCCTGCTCACCGGCGTCATCACGTGCTGGGTGATGTGGCTCGCGGCACGCAAGGCGACTTCGGGTGTGCCGGGGCGCTTCCAGAGCGCGGTCGAGTGGCTGATCGAGATGGTCGATGGCCAGGCCAAGGGCATCGTGCATAACGCCAAGAGCCGCAAGTTTGCCGCGCCGCTCGCCCTCACGGTGTTCGTCTGGATCACCCTGATGAACACGATGGACCTGCTGCCGGTGGATTTGCTGCCGGTCGTCTGGGGGCTGATGGCGGGTGCTGCGGGGCACGACCCGCACAGTGCGTATCTGCGTATCGTGCCGACCGCCGACCTGTCGATGTCGATGGGCCTGTCGGTGGCGGTGCTGCTGATCTGCCTTTACTACAACGTCAAGATCAAGGGCCTCGGCGGCTGGATCCATGAGTTGTTCACGGCGCCATTCGGCAATCACTGGATCCTCTATCCGTTCAACTTCGCGATGCAGATCATCGAGTTCATCGCCAAGACGGTGTCGCACGGCATGCGGTTGTTCGGCAACATGTACGCTGGCGAGCTGATCTTCCTGCTGATCGCGTTGATGGGCGGTGCGTTTACGCTGTCCCTGACTGGCGTCTTGCTCGGCGTCGCGCACATCTTTGCCGGCACCATCTGGGCTATCTTCCACATCCTGATCATCATTCTCCAGGCCTTCGTCTTCATGATGCTGGCGCTCGTCTACATCGGCCAGGCGCATGACACGCACTGACGCCGGCATCTCTTAGCAACTTTCTCTGCGGTCCCTTTCTTTCACTACAACAGGAGTCTTTCATGGAACTCATCGGTCTCGTCGCGGTAGCTGCTGGTCTCATCATCGGGCTGGGTGCCTTGGGCGCTTGTGTCGGCATTGGCGTCATGGGCAGCAAATACCTCGAGTCCGCCGCCCGCCAGCCCGAACTCATGGGCGAATTGCAGACCAAGATGTTCCTGCTCGTGGGCCTGATCGACGCGTCCTTCATCATCGGCGTCGGTATCGCGCTGTGGTTCACGACGGCGAACCCGTTCCTGGCGCAGATCGCCAACCTGCCCAAGTAAGCTGGGTCCAAGACCTGTGCTTTACCGTGCAGTCGGCCGCCAGAGCGGCGGATTGCCAGCCAACGTGATTGAGGCGACAAAGTGAGCATCACTGCGACATTGATCTTTCAGATGATCGTGTTCCTGATCCTGGTCTGGTTCACGATGAAATTCATCTGGCCGCCGGTCACGGCGGCACTCGACGAGCGGGCGAAGAAGATCGCCGCCGGCTTGTCGGCGGCAGACAAGGCGAAAGCCGAGCTCGCCGAAGCCAACAAGCGAGTCGAGCAGCAACTCTCGGCCGCACGCGACGACGCTACCAAGCGTCTCGCCGACGCCGAGCGCCTTGCGCAGCAGATGATCGAGGAGGCCAAGGGCCGCGCCAGCGAAGAGGGCGCCAAGATCATCGCCGCCGCGCGAGTCGAGGCGGACCAGGAAGCCTTCAAGGCGCGTGAGACGCTGCGCGAGCAGGTTGCCGGGCTCGCCGTGAAGGGCGCCGAAGCGATCCTGCGGCGCGAAGTCAACGCCAGCGTGCATGCCGAGTTGCTCGGCCGGCTGAAGGCGGAGCTTTGAGCATGCTGGCCCGAGTGCAGCATCGTTCACAAGCCGCATTGCGGCGGGAGGGCTGACGATGGCCGAGTTGGCAACCATTGCCCGCCCGTACGCCGAGGCGTTGTACAAGGCGGTCGCGGCGTCAGATGCTTCGGCGCTTTCGAAGCAGATGAATGCGCTTGCGCTCGTCGCCGACGACGACCGGCTGCGCGAATTCGCTGACAACCCGAAGACCGTGGCGACTCAGGTTTTCGATGTCATCAGCGCTGCGGTCGGTGGCGCGCTCGACGCCAAGGTCGCGAATCTGCTGCACGCGGTGATCGACAACGGCCGTCTGGCGGCGCTGCCCGAAATGGCGGCGCAGTTCCAGACGCTCGTCAATGCGCGCACTGGCGTGTCGGACGCGACGATAGAAAGCGCGTTCGAGATCGATGCCGGGCAACTCGCGCAGGTCGTCGAAACGCTCGAGAAGCGCTTTGGCCGCAAGCTCAACGCCAAGGTCGTGGTCGAGCCCGAGCTCATCGGCGGCATCCGCGCGATCGTCGGCGACGAGGTGCTCGACACCTCGGTCAAGGCCCGTCTCGAACAAATGAAAGTCGCGTTAACCGCCTGAGGGGTCGCCACCGGCGCCCCGGGCGTGACCCGGAGAACACCATGCAACTCAATCCCGCAGAAATTTCCGAACTCATCAAGTCCCGCATCGAGGGGCTTGGCGGCCAGGCCGACATCAAGAACCAGGGCACGGTTGTCTCCGTCGCCGACGGTATCGTGCGCGTGCACGGCCTGTCGGATGCGATGGCCGGCGAAATGCTCGAGTTCCCGGCGACCGCCGATGGCCAGCCGACTTACGGACTTGCGCTCAACCTCGAGCGCGACTCGGTTGGCGCCGTGATCCTGGGCGAGTACGAGCACATCTCGGAAGGCGATACCGTCAAGTGCACCGGGCGAATTCTCGAAGTGCCGGTCGGGCCGGAGTTGATCGGCCGCGTCGTCAACGCACTCGGCCATCCGATCGACGGCAAGGGCCCGGTCAACGCGAAGATGACGGACGTGATCGAGAAGGTCGCGCCGGGCGTGATCGCGCGCCAGTCGGTGAGCCAGCCGGTGCAGACCGGGTTGAAGTCGATCGACTCGATGGTGCCGATCGGCCGCGGCCAGCGCGAGCTGATCATCGGCGACCGCCAGACCGGCAAGACGGCGGTGGCGATCGATACGATCATCAACCAGAAGGGTCAGAACATGACCTGCGTCTACGTTGCGATCGGCC